>NZ_JBMKJN010000004.1:0-185162 GCF_049236805.1 Enterobacter cloacae complex sp. XAL002 | reverse complement strand
CATTATTCTTTTACCTCTTACGCCAGACGCGGGTTAACTTTATCTGCATCGATGTTGAATTTGGTGATTGCGTCTGCAACCACTTTCTTATCGATTTCGCCACGTTTAGCCAGTTCGCCCAGTGCTGCTACTACCACGTAGGAAGCATCAACTTCGAAGTGGTGACGCAGGTTTTCGCGGCTGTCAGAACGACCGAAGCCGTCAGTACCCAGTACGCGATAATCATCAGCTGGAACGTAAGTACGAACCTGCTCAGCGAACAGTTTCATATAGTCAGTAGACGCCACCGCTGGCGCGTCGTTCATCACCTGAGCGATGTACGGAACGCGTGGGGTTTCCATTGGGTGCAGCATGTTCCAGCGCTCACAATCCTGGCCATCACGCGCCAGTTCAGTGAAGGAGGTCACAGAGTACACATCGGAACCCACACCGTAGTCTTTCGCCAGGATCTGCGCTGCTTCACGAACGTGACGCAGGATAGAACCGGAGCCCAGCAGCTGAACTTTACCTTTGCTACCTTCGATGGTTTCGAGTTTGTAGATACCTTTACGGATACCTTCCTCGGCACCTGCTGGCATTGCCGGCATGTGGTAGTTTTCGTTCAGGGTGGTGATGTAGTAGTAAACGTTCTCTTGCGCTTCACCGTACATGCGCTGCAGACCGTCATGCATGATGACTGCCACTTCGTACGCGTAAGACGGGTCGTAAGAGATACAGTTAGGGATAGTCAGAGACTGAATGTGGCTGTGACCATCTTCGTGCTGCAGACCTTCACCGTTCAGGGTCGTACGACCAGAAGTACCACCGATCAGGAAGCCGCGAGCCTGCTGGTCGCCGGCCTGCCAGCACAGATCACCGATACGCTGGAACCCGAACATGGAGTAGTAGATGTAGAACGGGATCATCGGCAGGTTGTTGGTGCTGTAAGAGGTCGCAGCAGCCAGCCAGGATGCGCCTGCGCCCAGCTCGTTGATACCTTCCTGCAGGATCTGACCTTTCTCGTCTTCTTTGTAGTATGCAACCTGCTCACGGTCCTGCGGGGTGTACTGCTGGCCGTTCGGGCTGTAGATACCGATCTGACGGAACAGACCTTCCATACCGAAAGTACGCGCTTCGTCGGCGATGATTGGAACCAGACGATCTTTGATTGACTTGTTCTTCAGCATCACGTTCAGGGCACGAACGAAAGCGATAGTGGTAGAGATCTCTTTGTTCTGCTCTTCCAGCAGCTGAGAGAAGTCTTCCAGGGCTGGCAGTTCCAGCTTCTCGGTGAAGTTAGGCTGACGAGCAGGCAGGTAGCCTTTCAGCGCCTGACGACGTTCGTGCAGGTACTTGTGCTCTTCAGACCCTTCCGGGAAGGTGATGTAAGACAGGTTTTCTACCTGCTCATCGGTCACTGGAACGTTGAAACGGTCGCGGATATAACGCACGCCGTCCATGTTCATTTTCTTAACCTGGTGAGCGATGTTTTTACCTTCTGCGGTATCACCCATGCCGTAACCTTTGATGGTGTGGGCCAGGATCACAGTCGCTTTACCTTTGGTTTCCTGCGCTTTTTTCAGTGCAGCGTAAACTTTCTTCGGATCGTGACCACCGCGGTTCAGTGCCCAGATCTGCTCGTCAGTCCAGTCTGCAACCAGGGCTGCGGTTTCAGGATATTTGCCGAAGAAGTGCTCACGAACGTAGGCACCGTCTTTGGATTTGAAGGTCTGGTAGTCGCCGTCAACGGTTTCGTTCATCAGCTGGATCAGTTTACCGCTGGTGTCTTTACGCAGCAGCTCATCCCAACGACCGCCCCACATGACTTTGATCACGTTCCAGCCTGCACCCGCGAAGATGCCTTCCAGTTCGTTAATGATCTTGCCGTTACCGGTTACCGGACCATCCAGACGTTGCAGGTTACAGTTGATGATGAAGCACAGGTTGTCCAGCTTCTCACGGGTCGCGATGGTGATCGCGCCTTTAGATTCTGGCTCATCCATTTCACCGTCGCCCAGGAAGGCGTAAACGGTCTGCTCAGAGGTGTCTTTCAGACCACGGTGTTCCAGGTACTTCAGGAATTTAGCCTGATAGATTGCACCAATTGGACCCAGACCCATAGATACGGTCGGGAACTGCCAGAACTCAGGCATCAGTTTAGGATGCGGATAAGAAGACAGACCCTTACCGTGAACTTCCTGACGGAAGTTGTTCATCTGCTCTTCAGTCAGACGACCTTCCAGGAAGGCACGTGCATAGATGCCCGGAGAGATGTGGCCCTGGAAGTACACCAGATCGCCGCCGTCTTTCTCGTTGGCTGCACGGAAGAAGTGGTTGAAGCACACTTCGTAAACGGTCGCAGAGGACTGGAAGGACGCCATGTGGCCACCCAGTTCCAGATCTTTCTTGGATGCGCGCAGAACGGTCATGATAGCGTTCCAGCGGATAGCAGAACGGATACGGCGTTCCAGATCCAGATTGCCCGGGTATTCCGGTTCGTCTTCGACGGCAATCGTGTTTACGTAGTTGCTAGCCCCTGCACCTGAAGCCACTTTCACGCCGCCTTTGCGCGCTTCTGAAAGCAGCTGATCAATCAGATACTGAGCACGCTCAACACCTTCTTCACGGATGACCGATTCGATCGCCTGTAGCCAGTCGCGAGTTTCGATCGGATCCACGTCATTTTGGAGACGTTCTGACATGGGGGTATTCCTTATCTATCTAATACGTTGATTTGTCTGGAACCTGTCCCATTGTGCTCTCGGTTAAGAACACAATAAGACAGGTTCTGCGTTTAGTTGCCGCGCTCTAAAAGTACCTGGCGCTTAATCCTTTCGTTGCTGTATGCGGCGCAATGAACGCTCGCGACGCGATTGTTCACGGCTGCGGTCCAGCAAGATTTCCTCAATGAAAGCCAGATGGCGGTGCGACGCTTCACGCGCCTGCTCCGGTTCCCCGGCCATTATCGCCTCGAATACTCGGGTGCGATGGTTGCTTACCAGCGGGAGCATCTCCCGACGGGCATACAACAATTCAAAATTCTGACGAACGTTCTGGGCCAGCATGGGCTCCATGCAGCGTAGCAGATGGAGGAGCACCACGTTGTGCGCTGCTTCGGTGACGGCAATTTGATACTGGACAACGGCGCTGGATTCGGCGTCTAAGTCGCCGGACTGCTGTGCCCGTTCAATGGCCTGATGCAGCTCGCGAATACGTACGCGGTCTTCATCAGTGCTGCGAAGGGCGGCGTAATAGGCCGCGATACCTTCCAGCGCGTGACGGGTCTCAAGCAGATCAAACTGGGATTCTGGGTGGTCAGAGAGAAGTTCTACAAGCGGGTCGCTGAAGCTCTGCCACAGGCTGTTTTGCACAAAGGTTCCGCCACCCTGACGACGGAGCAACAGGCCCTTTGCTTCGAGACGTTGAATCGCCTCACGCAGAGAGGGGCGTGAAACGTCGAACTGTTTTGCCAGCTCGCGTTCTGGCGGGAGTTTCTCGCCCGGGCGCAGTGTCCCTTCGAGAATCAAAAACTCCAGCTGCTGCTCAATCACATCGGAAAGTTTTGGTTGGCGAATTTTGCTGTAGGCCATATTCCCTGTCTTACGCCTTTTTGCCCGGAGTCAATTGGTCTTACCAATTTCATGTTCGTATCGCTAAAGTAACAAAGTATTCACCTTCTGTCCATATTGGTTTTGATTGAAATCAGGAAACCCGGCACATTTTAACAACCTTACAGAACTAACGTTTCAGGAATGTAACTTTGCACAAATGAAATGGTTACTCCCAAAGGGGCAGTTTTAACCATATTTAAACGAGGGCTTTTGCAATCTGAAGCGATTCAACAAGGCAAAATATGAAAATTCGCCCACTTATGACGCATTTCTATTCTATAGGTTGGGGTATGAGGGGTTAACGTACCGATTTACAATTGGTTTCTTTTTATTCAAGTCGTCATCATCCCTTCATAAAGCAGGTGCATTCGCTGGCACTTACCACTATTCTGGCGCTAACGGAAGCCATCTCCGCTTTTTTCGGTATCGTTAACCGTAAAGAAATAAATACAGAATATGGACTTTCATAATTACACACGCACAGCGTGAACATAACAACCACACACGAGGTTTCAAATGGAAGCTCAACAGCATGGCGATCAGCTAAAGCGCGGTCTTAAAAACCGCCATATTCAGCTCATCGCCCTGGGCGGTGCTATTGGTACTGGCCTGTTTCTGGGCAGTGCGTCCGTTATCCAGTCGGCCGGTCCGGGCATCATTCTGGGTTACGCGATTGCAGGTTTCATTGCGTTTTTGATTATGCGCCAGTTAGGGGAAATGGTCGTTGAGGAGCCGGTTGCAGGCTCTTTTAGCCACTTTGCCTATAAATACTGGGGCAGCTTTGCGGGCTTCGCCTCTGGATGGAACTACTGGGTTCTTTACGTGCTGGTTGCTATGGCGGAACTCACCGCCGTCGGTAAATACATTCAATTCTGGTACCCGGAGATCCCCACCTGGGCGTCTGCGGCAGTCTTCTTCGTGCTGATCAACGCCATTAATCTGACCAACGTGAAAGTGTTTGGGGAAATGGAGTTCTGGTTCGCCATTATCAAAGTAATTGCCGTTGTAGCGATGATCATTTTTGGCGGCTGGTTGCTCTTCAGCGGCAACGGTGGCCCGCAGGCAACCGTACGCAACCTCTGGGAACAGGGCGGGTTCCTGCCGCACGGCATGACCGGCCTGGTAATGATGATGGCGATCATTATGTTCTCCTTCGGCGGTCTGGAGCTGGTGGGCATCACCGCCGCGGAAGCCGACAACCCGGAGCAGAGCATCCCGAAAGCCACAAATCAGGTTATCTACCGTATTCTGATCTTCTACGTGGGCTCCCTGGCGGTCCTGCTCTCCCTGCTGCCATGGACACGCGTCACGGCGGATACCAGCCCGTTTGTGCTGATCTTCCACGAGCTGGGCGACACCTTCGTGGCGAACGCGCTCAACGTCGTAGTGCTGACCGCCGCGCTCTCTGTTTATAACAGCTGCGTTTACTGCAACAGCCGTATGCTGTTCGGCCTGGCGCAACAGGGCAACGCACCGAAAGCGCTGCTTACCGTTGATAAACGTGGCGTACCGGTTAACACCATTATCGTGTCGGCGGTCGTGACGGCGCTTTGCGTTCTGATTAACTACCTGGCACCGGAATCGGCCTTCGGCCTGCTGATGGCGTTGGTGGTTTCCGCGCTGGTGATCAACTGGGCGATGATTAGCCTCGCGCACATCAAGTTCCGCCGCGCCAAGCAGCAGCAGGGCGTAACCACGCGCTTCCCTGCCCTGCTCTATCCGCTGGGGAACTGGGTTTGCCTGCTGTTCATGGCGGCCGTGCTGGTCATCATGCTCATCACGCCAGGCATGGCGATTTCCGTCTACCTCATCCCGGTGTGGATTGCGATCCTCGGCGTGGGCTATATGGTGAAACAGAAAAATGCCAAAACGGTGAAAGCGCACTAAGTGTTTTCTCGCTGTACCCGCGGTTGCGGGTACAGCGTCTTGTTACCTTCCTCACAAATTCACGCCAACAGCAAAATCCTCCATATCACCGCCCTTATATTGCAACGCATATATCCGTTTGCCAGCGAATAATTCTCTCCATACCGAAACCCGGAGATCTGTCGATGGATAACAACAAACTGTCAGTAAAAGAAAAGATCGGCTATGGCATGGGTGACGCCGGATGCAACATTATCTTTGGCGCCATCATGTTATTTGTTAACTATTTTTATACGGATATTTTTGGTCTGGCGCCTGCGCTGGTTGGGGTACTGCTGCTGTCCGTTCGCGTGATTGACGCCGTAACGGACCCAATCATGGGCGCGATTGCCGACCGTACCCGCAGCAAATATGGCCGATTTCGTCCATGGCTACTGTGGATTGCCTTCCCCTATGCGCTGTTCAGCATCCTGATGTTCACCACCCCAGAGTGGAGCTATAACAGCAAAGTTATCTATGCATTTGTCACCTACTTCCTGCTGTCGCTGACCTATACCGCCATCAACATTCCGTACTGCTCGCTCGGTGGCGTGATCACCAACGACCCAAAAGAGCGCGTAGCCTGCCAGTCCTATCGTTTTGTTATGGTCGGTATCGCCACGCTGCTGCTGTCGCTTACGCTCCTGCCAATGGCTGACTGGTTCGGTGGGGATAACAAAGCCAAAGGCTACCAGATGGCGATGACCGTGCTGGCGCTGATTGGTACCTGCATGTTCCTGTTCTGCTTCGCCACGGTGCGCGAGCGCGTTCGCCCGGCTGTACAAACCCACGACGAACTGAAAAACGACCTGAAGGATGTGTGGAAGAATGACCAGTGGGTGCGCATTCTGCTTCTGACGCTCTGCAACGTCTGCCCGGGCTTTATCCGCATGGCGGCCACCATGTATTACGTCACCTGGGTAATGGGGCAAAGCACCCATTTCGCCACGCTGTTTATCAGCCTGGGCGTTGTCGGCATGATGTTCGGCAGTATGCTGGCGAAAGTGCTGACCGACCGCTGGTGCAAGCTGAAGGTCTTCTTCTGGACCAACATCGCGCTGGCGATTTTCTCCTGCGCCTTCTACTTCTTCGACCCGAAAGCGACGACAACCATTGTTGTGCTTTACGTCCTGCTGAATATCCTGCACCAGATCCCATCCCCTCTGCACTGGTCACTGATGGCCGACGTGGACGACTACGGTGAATGGAAAACCGGGAAACGTATCACCGGGATCAGCTTCTCCGGCAACATCTTCTTCCTGAAGCTGGGTCTGGCGATTGCCGGGGCGATGGTTGGCTTCCTGCTCTCCTGGTACGGTTATGACGCGGGCGCAAAAGCGCAGAGCGCGGATGCCATCAACGGCATTGTGCTGCTCTTTACCGTCATTCCTGGCATTGGATATTTAATTACCGCGGGCGTTGTACGTCTGCTGAAAGTGGACCGTGAGACCATGAAGCAAATCCAGTCCGATCTGGAGAAGCGTCGCACCAACTATCGTGAACTGAGCGACTATCAGGAATTTAAAGCCGCTGAGACTAAATAAGGAAAGCCGAATGCAAACCTGGCCAAACCCGTTTATTGAACAACGCGCCGACCCGTATATCCTGCGTCACGATGGGCAATATTACTTTATCGCCTCCGTGCCGGAGTATGACCGGCTGGCGATCCGCCGCGCGGACTCGCTGGAAGATTTAGGCAATGCCGAAGAGGTAGTTGTCTGGCGCAAGCCCGACACCGGCCCGATGAGCCAGCTGATCTGGGCACCGGAACTGCATCATATCGACGGCAAGTGGTACATCTACTTTGCCGCCACACATACCCAGGCGCTCGACGAACTCGGGATGTTCCAGCATCGCATGTTCGCCATTGAATGCGCAGATCGCGATCCGCTCACCGGTACATGGGTGGAAAAAGGGCAAATCAAAACCCCGTTTGACACCTTCGCGCTGGATGCCACTACCTTTGTGCATCAGGGCAAACGCTGGTATCTGTGGGCGCAAAAAGCCCCGGACATTTCCGGTAACTCCAATCTTTACCTGTGTGAAATGGAAAATCCGTGGACGCTGAAAGGCGAGCCGGTGATGCTCAGTAAACCGGAATATGACTGGGAGTGCCGCGGATTCTGGGTCAACGAAGGCCCGGCGGTGCTGTTCCATGGCGATAAGCTATTTATCAGCTATTCCGCCAGCGCCACCGACGAGAATTACTGCATGGGATTACTGTGGATAGACGTAGATGCCGATCCGCAAAACCCGGCTAACTGGCATAAATCCCCGCGCCCGGTGTTCGTCACCAGCTACGAAAACCGTCAGTATGGACCAGGCCATAACAGCTTTACGCAGACGCCGGAAGGCGACGATGTGCTGGTCTACCACGCGCGAAACTACACTGAAATTGAAGGCGATCCGCTTTACGATCCGAATCGCCACACTCGCCTGAAGCTCGTCCGCTGGGACGACAACGGGATGCCTGATTTCGGCATCCCGCCTGCGGATACGCTGTAACGGCTTCGGCGCGCTGGGTCAGACCAGCGTGCCGTAAATCGTCAGCAACGCCACAATCACCACCACCACAAACGACGTTTTTTTCGCCATCGAGACGGCAGCTTTAGGCGTTTCGACTTTGTTCGTGTGCGGCTCGCGAGCCAGCGAGAATTGAGCCAGTCGGGTTAAGACCTGATACTGCGCGGTATGGCGGTCTGCAAGGGAGGCAAACCACGCTGGCAACGCCTTTTCACCGTGACCGATGAGGGCATAGACCACGCCGACCAGTCGCACCGGAAGCCAGTCGAGCACGTGCAGAATGGCATCAATGCCGGACTGGAGACGTTCATGCGGCGTAAGGTAGCGGGCAAGCCAGGTCTGCCAGGCGCGCAGAAAAGCATAGCCCATCAGCAGTACTGGTCCCCATGGACCGCCCACCACAAACCAGAACAGCGGCGCCAGGTAGTAACGGAAGTTAATCCACAGCAGCGCGTTTTGTAGCTCGCGCAGAAATTCGCGTTCATCGCAGTCCGGCGGTACGCCGTGGATCATCGTCAGCTCGCTCGCCATCGCGCCGCGCGCGTGGACATCATCCCGGGAAGCAGCTTTCAGATACGCGTGATAGTGCAAACGCACCTTGCCCGCGCCAATACACAACACGCCCAGCAGTATCCATACCACCAGCAGCGGCACGTTGAAAAAGAGGCCGTAAAGTGAGCGTAGCAACAGGAACGTAATCACCATCACACCTGCCGTCATAAGCAGCGTGCGTAGCATGGAAAAATGCCTGATCCGGCGGAATAACACTTCCAGCCGATGATCCAGATGCCAGTGCTCGCCGAGCTTAAACAGGCGTTCGGCGATCATAACCAGCAGCATGGTAAACAACGTCATGTTATCTCCTTATCTGACGACGTGGTAAGCATGGCGTGAAACCGGGACCAGTCAAACGCCGGGCCGGGGTCGGTTTTTCTTTCGGGGGCGATGTCGCTGTGCCCCGTAATATTGTCTGCAATGGCGGGATAAAGCCCCACTAAAGTTTGCGTCACAGCAACCAGTTTCTGATATTGCGCATCGGTGTAAGGCGTGGTGTCCGTTCCTTCCAGTTCAATTCCAATGGAGAAATCATTGCACCGCTCGCGCCCCTGATACATCGACACGCCGGCATGCCAGGCTCGCTTATCAAAAGGAACATACTGAACCACTTCGCCATCACGGCGGATCAGGCAGTGCGCCGATACGCGCAAATGCGCAATCTCAGCAAAGTAAGGATGAGCATCGGGATCTATCGTTCCCGTGAATAACGCGTCGATCCACGGACCGCCAAACTCACCTGGCGGGAGACTTATGTTGTGAACCACCAGCAGTGTGGGCTTTTCATCCTCCGGGCGGCAATCGTGGTGCGGCGACGGTACATGTCGCGCGTCCACCAGCCATCCGTTTTCTAACAACATGCTGGAACTCCTTATCTATGGTGCTGTTACTCGGTTCAGAGTAGCATGTTTCAATATTATGATTCGTTACCAATTTGGAGTTTTATCATGCCGCCTCGCCGCTATAACCCCGACCACCGACGTGACGCGCTTCTGGAACGTATTAATAGTGATATCCCGGCAAGCGTTGCCCATGCCCTGAGAGAAGACCTCGGCGGTGACGTCAGCGCCGATAACGATATTACCGCCCAATTGTTGCCAAAAGAGACACGGTCGCACGCGGTAGTCATCACCCGCGAAGCGGGGGTTTTCTGCGGCAAACGCTGGGTTGAGGAGGTCTTTACCCAGCTGGCGGGCAACGAGGTGCAGGTAACATGGCACGTTGAGGACGGTAATACGGTCACGGCAAATCAGCCACTGTTCGAGCTGGACGGCCCGTCCCGCGTCTTGCTGACCGGTGAACGCACCGCGCTCAATTTTGTGCAAACGCTCTCTGGCGTTGCCAGTGAAGTACGCCGCTACGTTGACCTGCTGGCAGGCACCCGCACGCAGCTGCTGGATACCCGTAAAACCCTGCCGGGCCTGCGCACCGCGCTGAAATACGCCGTGCTCTGCGGCGGTGGCGCCAACCATCGTCTGGGGCTATCCGATGCCTTCCTGATCAAAGAGAACCACATTATTGCCTCTGGCTCGGTACGTCAGGCCGTGGAAAAAGCCTTCTGGCTGCATCCGGATGTGCCGGTCGAAGTGGAAGTGGAAACGCTGGATGAGCTGGACGAGGCCATTAAAGCGGGGGCTGACATCATCATGCTCGATAACTTCGACACGGAGCAGATGCGTGAAGCGGTCAAACGCACAAACGGCCAGGCGCAACTTGAGGTGTCCGGCAACGTGACGTTCGACACCCTCCGCGAATTTGCTGAAACCGGCGTCGATTATATCTCCGTTGGCGCCCTGACCAAGCACGTACGTGCCCTGGACCTCTCGATGCGCTTCAAATAACTGATCTTCCCCTCTCCGCCCGGAGAGGGGAAATACGAAACCGCTCGCAATTACGCTGTCCTTCTCTGCAACACTGAATCATTTCCCTGAAAGTCCTTTCACGTTCGCGCTTTTGCCCCTCGTTTCTGCGCGCCGGTACTGCCACAGTAGCGCCACTTAACGTAAGGAGCAGATATGAACAGACAACAAGGATTTACCCTGATTGAGCTAATGGTGGTCATTGGCATTATTGCCATCCTGAGCGCGATTGGCATCCCGGCCTATCAGAACTACCTGCGAAAAGCAGCGCTCACCGATATGCTGCAAACGTTCATTCCCTACCGCACCGCTATTGAGCTTTGCGCCCTGGATCGTGGTGGTGTGGATCGCTGCGACGCAGGAACCAATGGCATCCCCTCCCCGACTACCACGCGTTACGTTTCAGCGATGAGCGTGGCGAAGGGGGTCGTATCGTTAACAGGGCAGGAAAGCCTTAACGGACTTGAAGTGCTCATGACACCGATCTGGAGCGACGGTAACGGTATGACGGGCTGGACGCGTGCCTGCAACATTGCGTCCGACACGGCGCTCAGACAAGCCTGTGAAGATGTTTTCCGCTTCGACAACAACTGACAGGAGTGGACAATGAACACCGAACAGCTTATGACGCTCTGTCAGCGCCATCACGCACTGCTACTCGCAAGCGACACCGAGATGATCAGCATTGCGGTGGTGGGTAATCCTGCCTCTGAGCTGATGGAAGCGTTACGCTTCGCCACGCAGAAACGTATTGATATTGAGTGCTGGACGGCCGAACGGATGGAAAAACGGCTTCAGTCCCTCTCATCATCACACCTGCCGGGAATAGTGCCAAACTCAGCCGCTGACGTGCTCAGTACAACGTTGCAGCAGGCAGTGAACCAGCGGGCTTCTGACATCCATATTGAACCGACGGAGCACGGCTACCAGATCCGTTTGCGAATCGACGGTGTTCTCTACCCGCAACCGCCGGTTTCCGCCGCCCTCGGTACGACGCTTGCCGCACGCCTGAAGGTGCTGGGCCAACTGGATATTGCGGAGCGCCGCCTGCCGCAGGACGGTCAGTTTACGGTGGAGCTGGCAAGCGTCCCCGTCTCTTTTCGTATCGCAACCCTTCCCTGTAGCGGTGGAGAAAAAATCGTGCTTCGTCTGCTTCACCAGGTACAGCAGGCACTGGAGCTTGAACTGCTGGGGATGAGTGCAGACCAGCAGGCCCGTTTTGCCGGGGCGCTTAACAGCCCTCAGGGGTTGATTCTGGTCACCGGCACGACCGGTAGCGGGAAAACGGTGACGCTGTACAGCGCGTTACAGGCGCGAAATACCCCTGACGTTAATATTTGCAGCGTGGAAGATCCCGTTGAAATCCCGCTTGCAGGCTTAAACCAGACGCAGATTAATCCGCGCGCGGGGCTGACCTTCCAGAGCGTGCTGCGTGCCCTGCTCAGGCAGGATCCTGACATCATTATGGTGGGTGAAATTCGTGACGGCGAAACGGCAGAAATTGCCATTAAGGCGGCGCAAACCGGGCATCTGGTGCTGTCCACCCTCCATACTAATTCGACGACTGAAACGCTGGTACGGCTGCAACAGATGGGCGTCGCGCGCTGGATGATCTCTTCGGCGCTCTCGATGGTGATTGCCCAGCGGCTGGTGCGTCGTTTATGCCCGTACTGCCGACAGGAAGCCAGCCGCCACACCGAATTACCTCGCACGCTGTGGCCCCGGCCGCTTCCTCGCTGGCAACCCACCGGTTGCGAGCGCTGCTACCACGGTTTTTATGGTCGCGTAGCCATTTTTGAAGTGCTCGTCATCGACGACACGCTGCGGCAGGCCATCGCCAGCGGAGCAAGCACGGAGGTGATTGGATCCAGCGCACGTCAGGCGGGAATGACCTCTTTGTTTGAGCACGGCTGCATGGCCGTAGAGCAAGGGCTGACCACGCTCGAAGAGCTGTTGCGCGTCCTGGGAATGCCCGATGGCTGCTAATTCGCTGTGGCGCTGGCGTGCCCTGACCACCGAGGGGGAGGTGCAAACCGGCACCCTCTGGGCCATCGACCGTAACGCAGCTTACACGGCTCTGGTGCTTAAACAGCTGCACCCGCTGGCGCTAAAACGCTGCCAGCAGCGACACCGATGGCAGGTGCAACACTGCTACGATATTTTTCGCCAGCTCGCCACGCTGCTACAGGCCGGACTCACGCTGTCCCAAAGCCTGCACATGCTGGCGGAACAGCATCCTTTGAAGCACTGGCAGGCGCTGCTGCACAGTCTTGCTGATGACCTGAGCGAAGGTTGCGCCCTGTCAGAGGCCATGAAGAAATGGCCAGAGGTGTTTAGCCCCCTTTATGTCTCGATGGTGAAGACGGGTGAGCTGACGGGTAAGCTCGAAGCCTGCTGCCGTCAGCTTGCGCAGCAACAAAAATCCCAGCAGCAGCTCAGTGCAAAGGTGAAGAAAGCGCTGCGCTATCCGCTGATCATCCTGACGCTGGCCGTTTTCGTGGTGCTGGCGATGGTCACGCTGGTGTTGCCTGAGTTTGCTGCAATCTACAAAACGTTCAACACCCCGCTCCCTTTGCTCACGCAGGCAGTCATGAGGCTGGCGGCCCTGGTTCAGGCGCATATGCTCACCCTTTTGGCCCTGCTCGTGGCAATGGTTGTCATCGCCTGTAAGCTGCGGCGGCATCCGCGCTGGCAGTACGTCCTGTTACATGTACCGGTGATGGGCACGCTGATGCGTGGGCAAAAACTGGGGCAAATTTTTACAGTGCTGTCATTAACCCAGCAGGCCGGGATTGCCTTTTTACAAGGACTGGAGAGTGTGGAGGAAACCGTTGAGAGTGGCTACTGGCAGGAGAAACTCCGTGAGATACGCAGCGATATCGAACAGGGGATGCCCGTGTGGTCCTCCTTCCAGAAGGCCTCTGTTTTTACACCACTGTGTATTCAGCTCATTCGCACCGGAGAAGTATCGGGTTCACTGGATGTGATGCTGATGAATCTGGCCCGCCATCATACGGAACAGACATTTCAGCAGGCAGACAATCTGGCGGCGCTTCTTGAGCCTTTGCTACTGGTCGTGACAGGTCTGATTATTGGCACGCTGGTGGTGGCAATGTATCTGCCGATTTTCCATCTGGGGGATGCAATGAGCGCGGGGTAATGCTGGCGCACGGACGCGCGCCAGCCGTAGCCGTCAGAGGCTATTAAATACGCGGTTTTCCTGCTCCTGAACGCGGATAAACGTCGTGCGTTTAGTCAGCTCTTTCAGGCGGGAAGCCCCCACGTAGGTGCAGGCAGAACGCAGACCGCCGAGGATATCGCGCGCCGTGTTTTCGACCGGGCCGCGCAGTGGCAGCTTAACGGTTTTGCCTTCCGCCGCACGGTATTTCGCGACACCACCCACGTGACGGGTCATCGCAGATTCAGAGCTCATTCCGTAGAACAGCATGAATTTCTCACCGTTCTCTTCCACCACGGTACCGCCGCTCTCTTCGTGGCCGGCCAGCATGCCGCCGAGCATCACGAAGTCCGCGCCGCCGCCGAAGGCTTTCGCCACATCGCCTGGCATGGTGCAGCCACCGTCGCTGATGATCTGGCCGCCCAGACCATGCGCGGCGTCAGCGCATTCAATTACCGCAGACAGCTGCGGATAACCCACACCGGTTTTCACGCGCGTGGTGCAAACGGACCCCGGGCCAATGCCTACTTTCACAATGTCGGCCCCGGAGAGGATCAGCTCTTCACACATTTCACCGGTCACCACGTTGCCCGCGATGATGGTTTTGGTTGGCCAGGCTTCACGCGCCTTGCTGACGAACTGGACGAAATGCTCGGAATAACCATTTGCCACGTCAATGCAGACAAAATTCAGCGCCGGATTGGCGTTCAGGATCTGTTTGGTTTTCTCGAAATCTGCATCAGACGTACCGGTCGAGACCATCACATGCTTCACCACGTCAGCCGAGGCGGAGGCGACAAACGCATTCCACTCCTCAGGGCTGTAGTGTTTATGTACCGCAGTAAGGATGTCGAATTGCGCCAGCGCGGTCGCCATCTCGAAGGTCCCGACGGTGTCCATATTGGCCGCGATAATCGGCACGCCAGACCACGTCTGACCGGAATGCTTAAAGGTGAATTGACGTTCGAGTTCAACGTCTGAGCGACTTTTCAGTGTAGAGCGTTTAGGGCGGATAAGAACGTCTTTGAAACCTAACTTCAGATCTTCTTCAATACGCATGTGCGGATTCCTGGGGTTAGAGGCAAATATATTAAAAGCACAACTCCAGTGACGCTATCATACGCACTAATACCTGCTCCGCAAGACTGCGAAATTCTCTTTTTTTACGCTACAATCCTATAAATTTACCTGGTAAAAAGCGGGTAAAGAGAGCTAAACATTGGCTGTTGTAAGTTTGAATTTTAAGCAACTGATTTTAAAACTGAATAATTCCCAGGATCTGATTTAATGGGGTATATCGTCGCATTAACCGGCGGCATCGGTAGTGGTAAAAGCACCGTTGCGCACGCGTTTGCTCGTCTCGGCATCACGATTATCGACGCCGATATCATTGCCCGTCAGGTGGTAGAACCCAATACACCCGCCTTAAACGCCATCGAAGCGCATTTTGGTCGCCGTGTGATACAGGCTGACGGCACCCTGAATCGTCGGCAGCTGCGTGAGTGCATATTTTCCGATCCGGCGGAAAAAGCCTGGCTTAATGCCCTGCTCCACCCCATTATCCACCATGAAACTCAGCGTCAGATTGCCGCAGCCAGTTCGCCCTATGTGTTGTGGGTGATCCCGTTACTGGTGGAAAATCAGCTACAGAATAAGGCGGACAGAACGCTGGTGATTGACGTTTCCCGCGAAACGCAAATCCAGAGAACCATGGCGCGTGACCATGTTTCACGCGAGCATGCTGAACAAATTCTTGCCGCACAGGCCACGCGCGAAGCGCGCCTCGCCGTTGCGGATGATGTTATTGATAATAACGGCGCACCAGATGCCATTGCATCGGATGTTGCTCGTCTGCACGCGAAGTATCTGACCTTCGCCGCGCAGGCCGTTGCACAGGAAAAACCATAATGTCGACTCATATCCTTTTTGAGCATCCGCTTAACGAAAAAATGCGTACCTGGCTACGCATAGAATTTCTTATTCAACAACTTTCACAACATCTGCCCGTCAACGATCACGCCACCGCGCTGCATTTTTTCCGCAACGTGGGCGATCTGCTGGATGTGATTGAACGCGGCGATGTCCGCACTGAGCTGTTGAAAGAGCTGGAGCGCCAGCAGCGTAAATTACAGGCC
Organism: Enterobacter cloacae complex sp. XAL002; assembly: GCF_049236805.1. Taxonomy (NCBI): domain Bacteria; kingdom Pseudomonadati; phylum Pseudomonadota; class Gammaproteobacteria; order Enterobacterales; family Enterobacteriaceae; genus Enterobacter; species Enterobacter cloacae complex sp. XAL002. The sequence continues at coordinate 169,417 of NZ_JBMKJN010000004.1, read as the reverse complement.
TGGGCCGAAGTACCGGGCGTAGATAAAAGTCGAATTGACGCTTTACGCCAGCAGCTAAAAAACAGCAGCGCGACGCTGATGGCCGCGCCGCGCGTTGGACAATTTTTACGCGAGGACCGTCTGATTGCGCTGGTGCGTCAGCGTCTGAGCATACCGGGCGGTTGCTGTAGCTTTGACCTGCCAACGCTGCATATGTGGCTGCACATGCCGCAGGAACAGCGCGATCGCCAGGTAAACAGCTGGATGGGCAGTCTGGAGCCGATGAATCAAACGTTATCCCTGATCCTCGATCTTGTGCGTAACTCTGCCCCGTTCCGCAATCAGACCAGTCTCAACGGTTTTTATCAGGATAACGGCGACGACGCCGATCTTCTGCGTTTGAATCTCTCTCTTGGCGAGCAGCTTTACCCGCAAATTTCCGGACATAAAAGCCGTTTCGCGATCCGCTTTATGCCGCTGGACAGTGAGCATGGCACCGTGCCGGAACGCCTCGATTTTGAACTGGCCTGTTGTTAAGGAGTGCCGATGTCTGACGTAACCACCGTAAACTGCCCAACCTGTGGGAAAACTGTCGTCTGGGGAGAAGTGAGTCCATTTCGCCCATTCTGCTGCAAACGCTGTCAACTTATAGACCTGGGCGAATGGGCGGCGGAAGAGAAACGCATTCCGAGCGAAGGCGATCTCTCGGATAGCGATGACTGGAGCGAAAACCAGCAGTAACATTTAAAGCCTGCTGGCGCTTCGCTTAGCAGGCCTACGGTTGTGCGACCAGCCGGAGGATCACAGGCTCATTGGCAGGCGGGAATTTTTCCGCATCGCTGGCCTGAAGCTCAATCCAGTTACCCGGCTGCCCCTCTTTTCCCCATGGCTCACCTTCCCAGTTTTCCACCAGCCAGAACCACAGCGTGATGTGCCTGTCCGGAAACTGGTACTCCAGCTTATCGAACAGCGTTGCGTCAAGCGGGGTGATCCCCACCTCTTCCTGAAGCTCACGCACCAGCGCCTGCTCCGGCGTTTCACCTGATTCGATTTTTCCGCCGGGGAATTCCCATTTGTTGGCCATATGCGCATCGGCGGCACGTTGGGTAATGAAGATCTGATTTTGCGGGTTGCGAATGATCCCGACAGCAATTTGCAGTGTTTTCATCATGTCACGTCCATAAAAAAGGCGCAGATATCTGCGCCTTTTCGGTTTGTTATGTTCTTAGCTCAGGCGGCCGTGGCACGCCTTGTATTTTTTGCCGGAACCGCATGGGCACGGATCGTTACGACCGACTTTACGATCGCCCGTCTGCGCTGCGATTGCCGCTGCGGCTTCGCTCTCATCGGTCTGATGGCTCAGCTGCTGCATCTGTGCCAGACGCTCAGCTTCTTCACGACGCTGCTGCTCCATCGCTTCCACTTCTTCCGGCATACGCACCTGAACTTTGCTCAGGGTACTGATGACTTCATACTTCAGCGACTCCAGCATGGCAGCAAACATGGAGAAGGATTCACGCTTGTACTCCTGCTTCGGATCTTTCTGCGCATAACCACGCAGGTGGATACCCTGACGCAGGTAGTCCATCGCCGCCAGGTGCTCTTTCCACAGGGAGTCCAGGGTCTGCAACATTACGCCTTTCTCGAAGTGACGCATCATCTCAGCGCCAACCACTTCTTCCTTACGCTTATAGACGTCCAGCGCGGTTTCGTAGATACGCTCGCGCAGGGTCTCTTCGTGCAGCTCAGGCTCTTTGTCCAGCCACTCTTTGATTGGCAGTTCGAGGTCGAAGTCGTTTTTCAGACGTTCCTGCAGGCCTTCGATATCCCACATCTCTTCCAGAGACTGCGGTGGAATGTGCGCGTCGATAGTGGCTTTGAACACATCTTCGCGAATGCTGTTGATGGTTTCGCTCACGTCGGACACGTCCAGCAGTTCGTTACGCTGGGTATAGATTGCACGACGCTGGTCGTTGGCAACGTCATCATATTCCAGCAGCTGCTTACGAATATCGAAGTTGCGGCTTTCTACTTTACGCTGGGCGTTGGCAATCGCTTTGGTAACCCACGGGTGCTCGATCGCTTCGCCTGGTTTCATGCCCAGTTTACGCATCATGCCGGACACACGGTCAGAGGCGAAAATACGCATCAGCGCATCTTCCATAGACAGATAGAAACGGGAAGAACCGGCATCACCCTGACGGCCCGCACGACCGCGCAGCTGGTTATCGATACGACGAGATTCATGACGCTCGGTACCAATGATGTGCAGACCACCGGATGCCAGCACCGCGTCGTGACGCACCTGCCAGTCGGCTTTGATCTGCGCGATTTGCTCCGGGGTTGGGTTTTCCAGCTCGGCCACTTCGGCCTGCCAGCTACCGCCGAGCATAATATCGGTACCACGACCCGCCATGTTGGTAGCGATGGTTACGGCAGCCGGGTAACCCGCCTGCGCAACGATATCTGCTTCTTTAGCGTGGAACTTGGCGTTCAGCACGTTGTGCTTGATGCCCGCCTTGGTCAGCTCGTTAGACACCACTTCAGATTTCTCGATGGAGATGGTCCCCACCAGAACCGGCTGGCCCTTCGCGGTACGATCGCGAATATCTTCGATGATCGCCTGGATTTTTTCCGCTTCGGTCATGTACACCAGGTCCGGCATATCCTTACGGATCATTGGACGGTTGGTTGGTACTACCACGGTATCCAGCTTATAGATGGAGCTAAACTCAAACGCTTCGGTATCTGCGGTACCGGTCATCCCCGCCAGCTTCTCGTACAGACGGAAGTAGTTCTGGAAGGTGATAGACGCCAGCGTCTGGTTTTCGTTCTGAATATCCACGCCTTCTTTCGCTTCCACGGCCTGGTGCAGACCATCGGACCAGCGACGTCCCTGCATGGTACGACCGGTGTGTTCATCGACGATGATGACTTCACCGTCTTTAACGATATAGTCAACGTCGCGGGTGAACAGGGCGTGCGCGCGCAGTGCAGCCGTTACGTGGTGCATCAGCATGATGTTGCTCGGGGAGTACAGAGACTCGCCCTCTTCCATAATGCCTTCAGCCACCAGCAGCTCTTCGATTTTCACCAGGCCGCGTTCGGTCAGGTTGACCTGACGCGCTTTTTCATCCACGGAGAAGTGACCTTCACCCTGGAAAGTATCGGAGTCTTCTTTCTCCTGACGCAGCAGGTGTGGAATGATTTTGTCGACTTTACGGTACATCTCGGAGCTGTCTTCGGCCGGGCCGGAGATGATCAGCGGGGTACGCGCTTCATCGATCAGAATGGAGTCAACCTCATCCACCAGCGCATAGTGCAGTTTACGCTGGACGCGCTCTTCAGGGCTGAACGCCATGTTGTCACGCAGGTAGTCGAAGCCGTATTCGTTGTTGGTGCCGTAGGTGATGTCCGCGTTATACGCTTCACGCTTCGCAGGTGCCGGCAGGCCGGACATGTTAATGCCCACGGTCATGCCGAGGAATTCGAACAGTGGACGGTTATTTTCGGCGTCGCGTTGCGCCAGATAGTCGTTGACGGTAACAACGTGAACGCCCTTACCCGTCAGCGCATTCAGGTAAGCCGGCAGCGTTGCAGTCAGGGTTTTACCTTCACCGGTACGCATTTCCGCGATGCAGCGCTCGTTGAGCACCATCCCGCCCAGCAGCTGCACGTCGAAGTGACGCATGCCGAACACGCGTTTACTGGCCTCACGTACTACGGCAAAGGCTTCCGGGATCAGGCTTTCTAAGGTTTCGCCTTTCTCCAGACGCGCACGGAACTCCGCGGTTTTTGCTTTCAGTTCATCATCAGAGAGCTTCTCCATCGCCGGTTCCATACCGTTGATGACGTTCACAGCTTTGCGCATGCGGCGCAGGGTACGATCGTTACGACTACCAAAAACTTTGGTTAACAATTTGATTAGCATAATAAATTCTCAAACGCCCCAGTCGGGCAGATAAATTAAGGTATTGAAAAAGGGTTAATTTAGCTGAGGCGTTGAGGCCCGGCACGGATGCCGTGAACCTGGCTAATCCAGGTCGAAACAGAGAAGGATGCGGGGGAAACAAAAGCAGTTTGCGCCGTCTGACTCACGGTCACAGGCGGCTGGTTGTCCTGCGTCAGAAGCGCATTGAGCGTATCGAGCAGAGCAAGGTGCTGAGCCTGGACCGGCAGCGTTTCTTCAGCAACAGGCATCGTCTGCGGCGCCATCGCGAACGACAGATGGCGAATAACCGTGCGAATCGCGTGTTGCTGCCAGTAATCAACGGAGAAATTGGGACGACGGTTGGCTTCAAGCCATGCGAGATTAGTGAAGTTAACCCGCGTGGTGAGATCGTGTTTGGTCGTCGTGGAACGTGCTGGGGTTGCCGCGTCTGCGCTGTTGCTGAGCACAGGCAAGCCGAGACTCGCCGCGACCATCCCCAATAAGAGATGCGGCCAGAAGTAACGTCTGCCAAATTGTCGCCAGCGCGTCAGTATTCCGCTCACTTGCTCCACCACGTTCGCCCGCCAGTGCAGGCTGAGTTCAGTTATTCTTTTTTAGCGCCCAGATATTACCACTAAAGCCAATACACGACAGCAGGAATGACACCTTGCAGCAGGTAAAAACGGTCATTAATGCAGCGAACACACAGTTATTTGGCACCCAACACAGGCCAGGGGTGAGAGAGACAAATCCAGAAAGGGCAGAAATAAAAACGACTGGCTTCCCTGGTCGGAGAGAGTACCAGGTGAACCAGTCGCTTTTCTTACGAAACGGCTTTAACCGTTACGCCAGGACCATAGTCGGGGCTTTGAACGCCAGCGGCAGTTCAGCTTCGTCTTCGAAGGTCACATATTCCCAGGCTTCCTGTTTTGCCAGGACGGCCTGCAACAGTTTGTTGTTCAGTGCATGACCGGATTTAAACGCGGTAAAGGCACCAATGATGTTGTGACCACACATGAAGAGGTCGCCGATCGCGTCCAGCATTTTGTGACGGACAAATTCATCTTCAAAACGCAGGCCATCTTCGTTCAGTACGCGATAATCGTCAACAACGATGGCACAATCGAAGCTGCCGCCCAGGCACAGGCCGCGGGATTGCAGATATTCGATATCACGCATAAAGCCGAAGGTACGTGCTCGGCTGATCTGACGCATGAACGCATCCGCAGAGAAGTTCATCGCATAGCGCTGGGTGCTGGAGTCAATCGCCGGATGGTTAAAATCGATGGTGAAGTCCAACGAGAAACCATTGTACGGTTTGAATTCAGCCCATTTGTCGCCATCTTCGACGCGAACGGTCTCTTTAATGCGAACAAATTTCTTCGCGCAGTTCAGTTCTTCGATGCCGGCATCCAGCAACAAATAAACGAACGGAGCAGCACTCCCGTCCATGATCGGGATTTCTGGCGCATCGACTTCAACCATAATGTTGTCGATACCCAGACCCGCCAGGGCGGCGTTCAGGTGCTCTACGGTAGAAATCCGCACGTCATGCTCGTTCACCAGACAAGTACAGAGCATAGTATCACGCACAGATTTGGCATCGGCCGGAAAATCTACCGGTGGATTCAAGTCGGTGCGACGATAGATGACCCCGGTATTGGCCGGCGCAGGGCGTAACGTCAGTGTGACTTTCTTGCCGGTATGTAAACCGACACCCGTCGCCTGAACGATACGTTTAAGTGTCCTTTGTTTGATCATCGTATAATCTCGCCAAATTAACTATCCAACCGAGAGTGTATATCACTAACGGTGGGCCAGTTTAGCACAAAGAGCGCAAATCCCCAAATTCCAGCCAATTCTTAGTCAGCTTGCTTACGCAGGAACGCCGGGATATCCAGATAATCTGGCTCTTTTGCCGTTTGTGGAGTCGGGTCGTTCACCACTTTCGCAGCCGGTTTTTGCTCCTGAGTCAGAGGCGACATACCGTGCTGCTGGTAACGATCCATCACCGGCTGCTGAGTCTGTTTGTTGGTCACGAGGGTGATCTCAGGACGCTTGTCCATACCGATACCGGTGGCCACAACAGTCACACGCAGTTCGTCGTTCATTTCCGGGTCAAGGGACGTACCGATAACAACGGTCGCGTTGTCAGAGGCGAATGCACGGATGGTGTTACCCACGGTTTCGAACTCATCCAGACGCAGGTCAAAGCCAGCGGTAATGTTGACCAGCACGCCGCGCGCGCCAGACAGATCGATATCTTCCAGCAGTGGAGAAGAGATCGCCATTTCAGCGGCTTCTTCCGCACGGTCTTCACCGCTCGCCACGCCAGAGCCCATCATCGCGTAGCCCATCTCGGACATCACGGTGCGAACGTCTGCAAAGTCAACGTTCATCAGGCCAGGACGGGTAATCAGTTCAGCAATACCCTGAACCGCGCCTTTCAGCACGTCGTTTGCCGCGCCAAAGGCGTCCAGCAGAGAGATACCGCGACCCAGCACTTTCAGCAGCTTGTCGTTCGGGATGGTAATCAGAGAGTCCACGTGCTTGGACAGCTCGGTGATACCCTGCTCCGCGAAAGCCATACGCTTCTTACCTTCGAAGTTGAAAGGCTTGGTCACGACAGCAACGGTCAGAATACCTAAATCTTTAGCGACTTCCGCTACAACGGGTGCTGCACCGGTACCTGTACCGCCGCCCATACCCGCTGCGATGAAGACCATGTCTGCACCGTCCAGTGCAGCGCGCAGCGCTTCACGATCTTCTTCAGCCGCGTTGCGGCCCACTTCCGGGTTAGCCCCTGCTCCCAGACCTTTGGTGATGCCACCACCGATCTGAATCGTCTGGCCAACAGCCGTTTTACGCAGCGCCTGCGCATCGGTGTTCACCGCGAAGAATTCAACACCTTCGATGCGCTCGCGCACCATGTGCTCTACGGCGTTACCGCCGCCGCCACCGACGCCGATGACTTTAATCACCGCGTCGTTGGTTAATTCCATAGGTTCAAACATAATCTCTCTCTCCGTTGTGCCTGTCGCCCGAGACCGCTAATTCTCTCCGGTCTCTTAAAAAATTAAAATTCTTTTCGCAACCAGGTGTTAAGTCGTTTGACCCACGACCCCACCGAGACGCGTTTTTCCACCTCTGCCTCACCACTTAAATGGGATTCTTTCCCGTAGTGCAGCAGGCCCACCGCCGTTGAATAGTACGGCTCCTGAGCATAATCCGTTAAACCGGTGATATTCAGCGGCGCACCAATACGCACCTGCGTATGGAACACGCGCTGAGCGCAGGCCGCAAGACCTTCAATTTGCGCTGCCCCGCCGGTTAATACAATCCCCGCTGCGAGATGATGTTTCACACCCTGCTGGCGAAGCTGTTCCTGTAACTGCAAAATCTCTTCGTTGACCAGGTTGAGCAGCTCGGTATAACGCGGCTCAATTACCTCTGCCAGCGTCTGGCGTTGCAGGCTGCGCGGCGGTCGACCGCCTACGCTCGGCACTTCAACGCTCTCGTCTTTGCCGACGATAGAGCCCAGCGCGCAACCGTGGCGCACTTTAATCGCCTCTGCATCGCTCGGTGGCGTACCAAAGGCGTAAGCGATATCGCTGGTCACCACATTCCCGGCGTACGGGATCACTTTGGTGTGGCGCAACGCACCGCCGGTATAGACAGCCATGTCCATTGTACCACCACCAATATCGACCACACAGACGCCCAGTTCACGTTCGTCTTCGGTCAGCACGGAATAGCTCGCGGCAAGTCCGGCGAAAATTAGTTGGTCAACTTTCAGGCCACAACGTTCAACGGCTTTTACAATGTTCTTCGCCATATCGTTGTGACATGTGATCAGGTGCACTTTTGCCTGCATACGTACGCCCGACAGACCGACCGGATTCTTGATACCTTCCTGGTAGTCGATCGCGTATTCTTGCGGGATCACATGCAGCACACGGTGCTCGTCGCGAACACGCACGGATTTCGCCGTGTGGACAACGTTCTCAACGTCTTCCTGCGTCACTTCTTCTTCAGAAATCGGCACCATACCGATTTCATTCTGGCAGCTGATGTGCTTACCAGAAAGAGCCAGATAGACAGAGGAAATCTGGCAATCTGCCATCAATTCAGCCTGGTCGATGGCGCGCTGAACGCATTTCACCACCGACTCAAGGTCGTTTACCCCACCTTTATCCATACCACGGGAAGGGCAGCTGCCCACGCCAATGATATTGACCATACCGTCGGGCAGAACTTCCCCTACCAAAGCGGCAACCTTCGCGGTGCCAATCTCCAGTCCTACTACCAATTTTCTGTCCGTCGACTTGATCATTGTTGTTCTGCCTGTACCTGTGCCTGATTTTGTTGCTGATTAGGTTCCTCGACCGGAGCCGGCTCCCAACCGACTGCTGCGCCTGAGTCATAGCGCAAATCAACGTAGCTTATCCGTTTGCCATCCGTCTGCGCCTGCTGCTGTAAAACCGGGTAAAGTTCTACAAAACGCGCCAGACGTTTCATTGTGTCGCCGCGGCCAAGATTGAGCTTAATGCCATTCGTTAAGGTCAGCTGCCAGGAACGGCGCGCCGTCATCGCAGCATCTTTTAACGTAAAGCGATCCTTAGCCAGCACCTGCCCCATCTCACGAAAACCCTGCAATACTTCGTTTTCGCTGCCTTCCGGGCCATACAACATCGGTAAATTCTGCTTGTTGACACGATCGCTCGGGACGCTGAACGAATTTCCGTCTACGTCAACCATATGCTGATCATTCCAACGCGCAATCGGCACATATTCAACCAGATGAATCTTCAATTCATCAGGCCATTGCTTTCTGACACTCGCCTGTTTTATCCACGGCAGACGTTCAATCTGGCTCTGGATAATGTTGACGTCCTGCGTCATAAAGGTGCCAGGCGACCCCAGCGCCAGAATTGACTGGCGAATGTCATCGTTACGCGTGTAGTGACGCTCTCCGGTCACTACCAGCTTCGACAGCGGCAACCGCTGTGCGTCTTCCATCCAGCCCAGCACCATCCAGCCGCTGATAAACACGGTGCACAGCACCCCGAGCAGGAAGATAATCCCTGCAAGACGCGTTCCATTACTCCGGCGCGAAGAAGAATATTCTTCTTCGTCATCGCGGTTGCGCGTGTTCAACGCAGCCTGAGACATATCAGCCCGCCTGGTCCAGAATACGTACGACTAATTGCGAGAAGCTCATTCCCGCCTGACGCGCCGCCATCGGCACAAGGCTATGGCTGGTCATACCCGGAGACGTGTTTGCTTCCAGCAGATAAAATTGCCCGTCACCGTCAAGCATCACATCAATTCGTCCCCAGCCTCGGCATCCCAAAACATTCCAGGCTTTAAGCACCAGAGACTGTAATTCCGCTTCACGTTGTGCTTCAAGACCAGCTGGGCAGAAATATTGCGTCTCATCAGAGAGATACTTCGCCTCATAATCATAGAAGACTCCGGCGGGTTGGATGCGAATTGACGGTAAAATTTCTTCACCAAGCATCGCGACGGTAAATTCCGGCCCGCTAAGCCATTTTTCAATCAGAACTTCTTCATCATGTTGAAATGCCAGAGCTAAAGCGTCAGCCAAATCTACAGCTTTATCAACTTTGGACATTCCCACGCTCGACCCTTCACGGCCAGGCTTCACAATAACCGGTAAGCCCAGTGCCGCAATGCGTGTATTAACGCTGTCCGACAAGCCCAATTCAAATTCACGGCGCGTCAGTGCAACCCATGGCGCAACGGGCAGACCCGCCCCCTGCCACAGCAGTTTACTGCGCAGTTTATCCATGGAGATAGCGGATGCCATCACGCCACTGCCGGTGTACGGCATACCGATCAGCTCCAGCAGCCCCTGCAACGTGCCGTCTTCACCGCCGCGGCCATGCAACGCGATAAAGGCTTTATCGAAGCCCATCGCTTTCAGCTGCGTAACGTCCACCTCTTTCGGATCAACCGGATGCGCGTCCACGCCACCTTCACGCAGGCCCGCCAGCACGGCAGCGCCCGAATTCAGAGAAACCTCGCGTTCGGCGGAAGTGCCGCCAAACAGGACAGCAATCTTATCAGCCATGACGCTCGTCCTCCTGAGTTTGCGGCTTCAGTTTGATTTCAGCTAAGGTACGGGCGATTTTGCCGATATTTCCCGCACCCTGAATCAGGATCAGATCGTTACCCGTCAGGACCGGGGCAAGCATTTCAGCTACCTGCACCGGGTCGGGGACCAGGATAGGGTCCACTTTACCGCGTCCGCGGATGGTACGACATAAAGACCGACTGTCCGCGCCCGGAATCGGCGCTTCGCCCGCGGCATAAACATCCAGCATCAGCAGGGTATCGACCTGCGAAAGGACGTTGGCAAAATCGTCATACAGATCGCGGGTACGTGTGTAACGGTGCGGCTGGAAGATCATGACCAGATTCTTTTCCGGCCAACCCGCGCGTGCCGCTTTGATGGTTGCGTCCACCTCCGTCGGATGGTGACCGTAGTCATCGACCAGCATCGCAGAACCTGGCTTACCGTTTACTGGCTCCAGTGGGAACTCACCCAGGAAGTCGAAGCGACGGCCCGTTCCCTGGAAGCTTTCCAGCGCGCGCAGGATCGCCTCATCATCAATGCCTTCTTCCGTTGCAACAGCCACCGCCGCCGCCGCATTCAGGGCATTGTGACGTCCCGGCGCGTTCAGGGTGACATGCAGGAGCTCTTTATCCTGGCGTGCCAGGGTGAAATGCCCCTGCGCACCAATCTGCTTATAATCTTCCACGCGTACATCAGCGTCTTCGCTGAAGCCGTAGGTGGTAATTTGACGCCCGACGCGCGGCAGCAGCTCGCGGATCACCGGGTCGTCCACGCACATCACCGCACGGCCATAGAACGGCAGGTTGTGCAGGAAATTAATAAAGTTCTGCTTTAAGTTCTCGAAGTCGCCCTGGTAGGTATCCATATGGTCAGCTTCGATATTGGTGACGATAGCCACCATCGGCTGCAAATGCAGGAACGACGCGTCGCTTTCATCCGCTTCCGCAATCAGATAACGGCTGTGGCCCAGACGCGCATGCACGCCAGCGGCTTTCACCAGACCACCGTTAACGAACGTTGGGTCGAGACCCGCTTCCGCATAAATGCTGGAGACCATCGCTGTTGTTGTGGTTTTACCGTGCGTACCGGCCACCGCAATGCCGTGACGGAAACGCATCAGTTCCGCCAGCATTTCCGCGCGACGGATCACCGGAATGCGCGCCTCATGCGCCGCAACGATTTCCGGGTTATCCGCGGAGATCGCGCTGGACACTACAACCACGCTCGCATCGCTCACGTTTTCCGGGCGATGATTGAAATAGATAGTCGCCCCCAGCGACGCCAGCTGCTGCGTAACAGGGTTTGGCGCCAGGTCAGACCCGCTGATCTGATAGCCTTCGTTAGCTAACACTTCGGCAATACCGCCCATGCCAGCACCACCGATGCCGACAAAGTGAATGTGCCGGACGCGACGCATCTCGGGCACGATAGAACGCAGTTTTGCCAGTTGTTGTGTATTCATTCTCTAAACGCCATCGACTACTTCAAAAAAATCGTGCAGCGCAACACGCGCTGCGAGAATTATGCCTGGGCTGCCAGGCTCACTTCTTTTGCCACCCGTTCCGTTGCATCCGGGATAGCGGTCGCGCGTGCGCGTTGCGCCATCTCCAGTAATACATCCCGGTTCCAGCCCGCCAGGGTAGTGGCGACCGCATCAGCGGTAAATTGTGGCTGCTCAAAAATCTTCGCGGCACCCGCTTTCTCAAGCGGCAGCGCATTCCAGTACTGCTGTCGGTCTTTGTGCTGGAACGGCACAAACAGCGCCGGCAAACCGGCGGCGGCGATTTCGCTCACCGTCAGCGCGCCCGAGCGACAGACCACGACATCGGCCCAGGCATAGGCTGCGGCCATATCATCAATAAATTCAGTCACTTTATGCTGCGGCTGACCTTCCTGCGCGTAAGCCTGCTCAACGCTCTGCTGAGCGCCCTTCCCGCTCTGGTGCCAGATTGTCACCGCATCACCCAGTTTTGCCGCAACCTGTGGCATCGTCTGGTTTAAAATACGTGCGCCCTGGGAACCGCCGACAACCAGCACGCGCACCGGCCCTTCGCGACCCGCCAGACGCGTATCTGGCAGCGGCAGCGCCAGCACGTCCACACGCACCGGATTCCCTACGACATCCGCTTTCGGGAATGCCCCGGGGAAGGCCTGCATAACTTTGGTGGCGATTTTTGCCAGCCATTTGTTGGTCAACCCGGCAATACCGTTCTGTTCATGCAGAACAACAGGGATGCCCAGTGACCACGCCGCCAGTCCGCCAGGACCGGAAACGTAGCCGCCCATGCCCAGAACGACGTCAGGCTTAAAGCGCTTCATAATGTCGCGCGCCTGACGCCAGGCATTGAAAATGCGCACCGGCGCCAGCAGCAGCGCCTTGCTCCCTTTGCCACGAAGGCCAGAAATACGAATAAAGTCGATCTCGATACCGTGTTTAGGTACAAGGTCGGCTTCCATGCGGTCTGCGGTTCCCAGCCAGCGTACCTGCCAGCCTTGTTCCATTAAATGGTGCGCAACCGCCAGTCCCGGGAACACGTGTCCGCCGGTCCCGCCTGCCATCACCATTAACCGCTTCGGTTGATTCATCGTGAACCTCGTGTAAACGCCTGAGCTTTCTCCAGACGCGTTTCATAATCTATGCGTAACAAAAACATGATGGCCGTCGACATGATCAACAGACTCGAACCACCATAACTGATCAACGGCAACGTCAGACCTTTGGTCGGCAGCATACCCGCTGCGGCCCCAACGTTTACCAGTGCCTGGAAGCTAAACCAGATACCAATTGAGCAGGCCAGGAAACCGGAGAAGCGGTGATCGATCTCCAGCGCTTTACGGCCAATCGACATGGCGCGGAAAGCGACGAAGAATACCATTAATAGCGCCAATACCACACCGATATAACCCAGTTCTTCCCCAATAATGGAGAAGATAAAGTCGGTATGCGCCTCCGGTAAATACTCCAGTTTTTGCACCGAGTTGCCCAGGCCTTGGCCCCAGACTTCGCCGCGGCCAAACGCCATCAGCGACTGTGTCAGCTGATAACCGCTGCCGAACGGATCTTCCCATGGGTTCCAGAACGAGGTCACACGGCGGATACGGTATGGTTCGGCGAGGATCAGCAGCACCACCGCCGAAATCCCCATCCCGATGATGGCAATGAACTGCCACAGTTTTGCTCCCGCCAGGAACAGCATCGCCAGCGTAGTGACAAACAGTACGACTACCGTACCGAGGTCGGGCTGCGCCAGCAGCAGGATCGCAAGCACCAGAATCACGCCCATCGGTTTTAAGAAGCCGCGCAGGTTGTTACGAACTTCGTCGACTTTACGCACCAGGTAGTTTGCCAGGTAGCAGAACAACGAAAGCTTGGTGAACTCTGCAGGCTGAATACGCAGCGGACCAAAGGCGATCCAGCGTGATGCCCCGTTAACGGAGCTCCCGACGACCAGAACGATCAACAGCATGATGATTGAGGCGATAAGCATGGCCGTACTGTGCCGCTGCCAGAACGACATCGGCAGGCGTAAGGTGATCATCGCCAGGCAGAACGCGAGAATGATGTACAGCCCGTCACGCTTGGCAAACAGGAACGGATCGTTTGCCAGACGCTGTCCGACAGGCATCGACGCCGAGGTGACCATAATAAAGCCGGTCGCAGCCAGCCCCAGCGTGAGCCAGAACAGCGTGCGGTCGTACATAATCAGGCTGTCGGAATCTTTATCCCGTGAAGCCATCACCCAGCCTTTCAGCGCCGTAAACAGCCATACCAGGATACCAAACCCTGGCAGACGCGGCATTTTCAGGCGAGGGAGAGATAAACGCATCAGCCTAACTCCTTCGCCAGGCGGGTAAAGACATCGCCCCGCTGTTCGAAATTCTTAAATTGATCGAGGCTGGCACAGGCTGGCGAGAGCAGCACCATATCGCCGGGCTTCACGCGGGGGGCGATAAGGCGCATCGCCTGTTCCATGGTCTCGGTTTGTTCGGCGACCTCAGGACGCAACGCCGCAAGCTCGCTGCCATCGCGGCCAAAGCAATAAAGGCGCACGTTATCACCGTTGAGGTACTGCTTCAGCGAGGAGAAATCGGCTGATTTACCGTCGCCGCCCAGCAGCAGATGCAGTGTGCCTTCAACGTGCAGACCGTTCAATGCCGCCTCGGTGCTACCCACATTGGTCGCTTTGGAATCGTTAATCCAGCGTACGCCGTTGTGTTCCAGCGCCAGCTGAAAACGGTGAGCCAGGCCGGTAAAGGTGGTCAGCGCCTTCAGGCTTGAAGATCGCGGCAGGCCAACGGCATCCGCTAGCGCCAGCGCCGCCAGCGCGTTGGTGTAGTTATGCTGGCCGGAGAGCATCATCTCTTTCACGTTCAGCACCTTCTCACCTTTCACCCGCAGCCAGGTTTCGCCCTGCTGGCGGTTAAGGTGATAGTCACCCATGTTAATACCGAAGCTAATGCAGCGATCGTCTGCGCCACGCACCGGCATGGTGAGTGCATCATCGGCATTCACCACGCAGACTTTGGCATTTTCATAGACACGCAGCTTGGCCGCGCGGTACTGCTGCAAGCCGAACGGGTATCTGTCCATATGATCTTCGGTGACATTAAGGATCGTCGCTGCCGCCGCATGCAGGCTTGAAGTGGTTTCCAGCTGGAAGCTGGAAAGCTCAAGTACAAACAGCTCACACCCTTTATCGAGCAGCATCAACGCGGGCAGGCCAATATTACCGCCCACGCCGACATTTTTGCCCGCCGCTTTCGCCATCTCACCCACCAGGGTGGTGACGGTGCTTTTACCGTTTGAACCGGTAATGGCAACGATCGGGGCCTGCGCCTCCCGGCAGAACAGTTCGATATCGCCAACAATCTCAACGCCTGCATCCGCCGCGGCACTCAGCGAAGGATGCGCCAGCGCCATGCCCGGGCTGGCAACAATCAGATCGGCGACCAGCAGCCACTCATCATTCAGACCACCCAGGTGGCGTTCAACCTGCTCCGGCAGCTTGTCCAGACCCGGCGGAGAGACGCGCGTATCCATCACGCGCGGCGTCACGCCACGCGCAAGGAAAAAGTCCACGCAGGAGAGGCCGGTAAGGCCCAACCCGATGATAACGACTTTTTTGCCCTGGTAATCTGCCATGATTAACGTACCTTCAGCGTTGCCAGGCCAATCAGCACCAGCATCAGCGAAATAATCCAGAAGCGCACAATGACGCGCGGCTCCGGCCAGCCTTTCAGTTCATAGTGGTGGTGAATCGGTGCCATACGGAAGATGCGCTGGCCGCGCAGCTTGAAGGAACCGACCTGCAAAATCACCGACAGGGTCTCAACCACAAACACACCGCCCATAATCACCAGCAGGAACTCCTGACGCAGCAGCACGGCGATAATGCCCAGCGCGCCGCCCAGTGCCAGTGAACCGACGTCGCCCATAAAGACCTGCGCCGGATAGGTGTTGAACCACAGGAAGCCCAGCCCCGCGCCGACTATCGCCGTACAGACGATCACCAGCTCACCAGCGTGTCGCAGGTACGGGATGTGCAGGTAGTTTGCAAAGTTCATGTTACCGGTCGCCCACGCCACCAGCGCGAAACCGCCCGCGACAAACACGGTTGGCATGATGGCCAGGCCGTCCAGACCATCGGTCAGGTTGACGGCGTTGCCGGTGCCGACGATCACAAAGTAAGCCAGCAGAATGTAGAACAGCCCCAGCTGCGGCATCACGTCTTTGAAGAACGGCACCACCAGCTCGGTGGCCGGGGTGTCTTTTCCTGCCAGGTAAAGCGCGAAGGCCACACCCAGCGCAATTACCGACATCCAGAAATACTTCCAGCGGGCGATCAAACCTTTGGTGTCTTTGCGTACGACTTTGCGGTAGTCATCAACAAAACCGATGATCCCGTAGCCAACCAGAACGGTCAGCACGCACCAGACGTAGGGGTTAGACGGATAAGCCCACAGCAGAACGGACACCACAATCGCGGTCAGGATCATGATCCCGCCCATGGTCGGCGTACCGCGCTTGCTGAAATGCGATTCCGGGCCGTCGTTACGCACGACCTGGCCGAAAGAGAGTTTTTGCAGACGGGCAATCATGCGCGGGCCCATCCACAACGAGATGAACAGCGCAGTCAGCAGGCTGACGATGGCGCGAAACGTCAGATAGGAAAAGACGTTAAAGCCTGAATAATATTTGACCAAATGTTCGGCCAGCCAAACTAACATGTCCCGTTCTCCTGTAATGCGTGCACAACCTCTTCCATGGCGGCACTACGTGAACCTTTAACTAAAACAGTCACAATCTGTTTTTCTGTAATCAATGCCTTCAGGCGTTCGATCAGTGCAGATTTATCGGCAAAATGTTCGCCAACTTCACTGGCATCGGAAATGGCCTTGCTCAGCGTGCCTGCGCTCAGTACGCGGTCAAGCCCGGCAGCTTTCGCCGCTTCGCCAACCTGTACGTGGCAGGCTTCGCTTTCATCACCCAGCTCGGCCATATCGCCAACAACCATCACGCGATAGCCCGGCATCTCAGACAAGACCTGCACGGCCGCCGTCATGGAGCCGACGTTAGCGTTGTAGGAGTCATCCAGCAGGAGTTTGTTTTCAGCCAGCTGGATTGGGAACAGACGCCCCGGCACGGCTTTTAAATTCGCCAGACCAGTTTTTATCGCAGCGTGTGAGGCCCCTACCGCCATTGAGAGCGCTGCCGCAGCAAGCGCATTGGCGATGTTATGACGACCCGGCAACGGCAGCAGCACGTCGATGTCGCCCGTTGGGGTCGTGAGGGTGAACTCGGTGCCGTGGGACGTCACATGAATGTTGGTCGCCGAAAAATCACTGTTTGCCGCATTCGGGGAGAAGCGCCAGGTTTTGCGTGAACCAATGATGCTCTGCCAGTTCAGCCAGTCATTGTTATCGGCATTCATAATGGCAATGCCGTCATCCGGCAGGCCGGTATAAATTTCACCTTTCGCTTTCGCCACACCGGCCAGCGAACCAAAACCTTCAAGATGTGCCGCCGCCAGGTTATTCACCAGCGCCGCTTCCGGACGCGTCAGGCTCACGGTCCAGGCGATTTCGCCTTGATGGTTAGCCCCTAACTCAATCACCGCATATTCATGCTCGTGGGTCAGGCGCAGCAGCGTCATCGGTACACCGATGTCATTATTAAGGTTGCCCGCCGTATAAAGCGTGTTTCCGCACTGGCTAAGGATCGCCGCCGTCATCTCTTTAACGGAGGTTTTGCCCGACGAGCCCGTCAGCGCCACGACGCGTGTTGGCACCTGCTGGCGAACCCATGCCGCCAGCTCACCAAAGGCCAGGCGCGTATCTTTCACCACAATCTGCGGCAAATCGATATCGAGCTTACGGTTGACCAGCAGCGCACCCGCGCCGTTATCTTTAGCCTGTTGCGCAAAATCGTGGGCGTCAAAACGTTCCCCCTTCAGCGCCACAAACAGGCAGCCCGCCGTCACCTTACGGGTGTCGGTGGTCACAGCCTCGATGGTCAGATCCTGACCATGCAGCATCCCCTGCAATACCGCAGCGGCCTGGCTTAACGTAATGCTAATCATGCCACCACTCCCAGCAGACGCGCTGCCGTCACGCGGTCGGAGTAATCCAGACGACGATTGCCGACGATCTGATAATCTTCATGACCTTTACCGGCCAGCAGAACCACATCATTCTCCTGCGCCTGCATAATGGCGTTAGTCACGGCCTCCGCACGGCCTTCGACCACGCGCGCACGACCCGCATCCAGCATGCCCGCCAGAATGTCGTTGATAATGGCCCTCGGCTCTTCGGTACGCGGGTTGTCATCGGTCACCACGGGAATATCCGCGAACTGCTCAGCGATGGCGCCCATCAGCGGACGTTTACCCTTGTCGCGATCGCCACCGCAGCCAAACACGCACCAGAGCTTGCCTGCGCAGTGCAGACGCGCCGCTTCCAGCGCTTTTTCCAGCGCATCCGGCGTATGGGCGTAATCCACGACCACCGTCGGCTTGCCCGGCGCACTGAACACTTCCATGCGGCCACAGACCGGTTGCAAACGCTCAGCCGTTTTCAGCAGATCCACCATCGGGTAACCCAGCGCCAGCAGCGTCGCCAGCGCCAGCAGCAGGTTACTGACGTTGAAAGCCCCCATCAGGCGGCTTTCAATTTCACCTTCGCCCCAGGTGGAAGCAAAGCGGATCGTCGCCCCGCTATCGTGGTAGTTCACTTCGACTGCCTTCAGCCAGCGGCCACGACAGTTCGGATTAATGCGATCTCCCATCGACACCGCCACCGCATCTGGCAGTTTTTCCAGCCAGCGGCGACCGACTTCGTCGTCGGCGTTAATGATCGCCTGCCCGTGGTGGTGAGTGGAATAAAGCAGCCATTTCGCCGCTTCGTAGTGCTCCATATCACCATGATAATCAAGGTGATCGCGGCTCAGGTTAGTAAAGACAGAGGCGGCAAATTTCAGTGCCGCCACGCGATGTTGTACCAGACCATGGGAGGAGACTTCCATCGCCGCGAAGGTCGCCCCCTGCTCTGCAAGGCCTGCCAGCACACGCTGCACGTCAACCGCCGAGCCTGTAGTGTTTTCCGTCGGGCTTACTTTGCCCAGAATACCGTTCCCCACCGTGCCCATGACGGCACCGGTTTCACCCAGCAGCTGAGCCCATTGCGCCATCAGCTGAGTGGTGGTGGTTTTTCCGTTGGTTCCTGTCACGCCAACAAGCTTTAACTGGTCGGAAGGTTCGTTGTAAAAACGTCCTGCCAGCGCGGAGAGACGCTCATTCAGCTGGCTGAGATAGATGACCGGCACGCCGTGCATTTCACGGATCTCACCGTCTGTTGCCTCATCTTTGGCCTCAGCAATAATGGCAGCAACACCTTGCGCAATCGCCTGCGGGATATAACGACGCCCGTCCGCCTGATGACCTACCACTGCCACAAAAAGATCGCCAGAAGCCGCTACGCGGCTGTCCAGTACCATCTCTCGCAGTGCTCGCGCAGGTAGCATAGGCACCCACGGAGCAAGAAGGTCGCGCAAATTACGATCTGCCACCTGTTCCCTCGCCTTGATTAATTACAAATTCACTTTTTTCGCCCGTCGCCAGCGCATCCGGTTCAATGTTCATGGTGCGCAACACGCCGCCCATAATAGCCCCGAACACAGGCGCGGAGACGGCGCCGCCGTAGTATTTACCCGCCTGCGGATCGTTGATGACGACCACCAGCGCAAAACGCGGATTGCTTGCAGGCGCTACGCCTGCGGTATAGGCAATGTATTTGTTGATATAGCGGCCGTCCGGCCCCACTTTTTTCGCTGTACCGGTTTTGATGGCGATACGATAGCCCTTAATCGCAGCCTTCACGCCACCACCACCGGGCAGCGCGACGCTTTCCATCATATGTACGACGGTACGAACGATAGATTCCGGGAAAACACGTTCCCCCGGAACCGGTGGATCAACTTTGGTGATCGACAGCGGGCGATAAATGCCATAGCTGCCAATCGTTGCGTAGACTCGCGCTAACTGTAAGGGAGTTACCATTAGCCCGTAGCCGAAAGAGAAGGTGGCCCTCTCTATGTCAGACCACCGTTGTTTTTGAGGATATAAGCCACTGCGTTCTCCGACCAACCCCAAATTGGTCGCCTTTCCCAGCCCAAAACGTGAGTAAGTATCTACTAACGCTGAGGACGGCATCGCTAACGCCAGTTTTGACACACCGACGTTACTCGACTTCTGTAAGACCCCGGTCAGGGTCAGTTCGCTGTAACGTGCCACGTCTTTTATTTCGTGGCCGTTAATTCGATAAGGGATCGTATTCAGAACGGTATTTTCGTTGACGATGCCTCGCTGTAGAGCCGTCATCACCACCATAGGTTTTACGGTTGAACCGGGTTCAAACACATCGGTGATGGAGCGGTTACGCATCGCATCTTTTGCTGTACCGGCAAAATTATTCGGGTTGTATGAGGGACTACTGGCCATCGCCAGCACTTCACCTGTCGCCACATCCACCAGCACGGCACTGCCCGATTCCGCCTTGTTAAACGCGACGGCGTTGTTCAGCTCACGATAGACTAGCGCCTGCAAGCGCTCATCAATACTCAGGGCCAGGTTGTGCGCGGCCTGGCTGTCTGTCGAGGAAATATCTTCAATGACGCGACCATAGCGGTCTTTACGCACGATTCGCTCGCCAGGCTGGCCGGTAAGCCACTTGTCGAAGCTTTTTTCAACGCCTTCAATCCCCTGGCTATCCACGTTGGTGAAGCCAATCAGGTGCGCGGTGACTTCGCCGGAAGGATAATAACGGCGGGATTCTTCCCGCAGATGAATGCCGGGCAGCTTGAGTTTTTTAATGTAGTCAGCCATATCAGGGTTCACCTGACGGGCAAGATAGATGAAGCGCCCTTTCGGGTTGGCGTTAACGCGTGACGCCAGCTGATCCAGCGGCATTTTCAACGCGTCTGAGAGCGCCTTCCAGCGGTTATCAAGGGTGATCCCGCCTGCGTCATGCAGCTCTTTAGGATCGGCCCAGATCGCCTTCACCGGTACGCTCACCGCCAGCGGGCGGCCGGAGCGGTCGGTGATCATCCCACGAGAAGTAGAAACTTCCTGCACGCGCAGAGAACGCATATCCCCCTGACGCACCAGCATGTCAGGCGCGATGATTTGTAGCCACGCCACGCGTCCCAGCAGGAAACCCAGCGCCAGTAAAATGCAGCCGCAAAGCAACGCAAAACGCCAACTGATAAAGTTGGCCTGTTCTTCCTGGCGTTTTGGTTTTAGCGTTTTTGCCGCTGCTTTCATGCGTCGCGTTTTCCCTTATTTTTGTACTACGATATTTTCCTGCGAAGGATCAACATGCTGTAATTGCAGTTTTTCCGTTGCGATCCGTTCAACCCGGCTGTGATCGCCGAGCGCGTTTTCTTCAAGGATCAGATTTCGCCATTCAATATCCAGCGCATCGCGTTCCAGTACCATCTGTTCGCGCTGCGCAGTTAATAAACGGGTATGGTGAGCGGTGGTTACCACCATGACTGCCGTCACAATGATGCAAATGAACAAGCAGAGTGGCAGCTTCCCAAACCGCAAAAGATCGTCGCCGATCACGCCAGGCAAGGCATGGCGCTCGTTGCTTCCTAACGATCCCTTAACTTTGCTTAGGGTCTCTGTCACTCTGCTGATCATGCGTTCGTCCTCTCTGCAATACGCAGCACTGAACTACGGGCACGTGGATTCTCTGCCACCTCTTCTTCGCCCGGCATCAACTTGCCTAATGCTCGCAACTGACGGCCTCCCAGCTTTCTGAGTTGTTCTTCCGTCATCGGCAGCCCAGCTGGAACCTGCGGACCGCGGCTCTGTTCACGCATAAAGCGCTTAACGATGCGATCTTCCAGCG
Organism: Enterobacter cloacae complex sp. XAL002; assembly: GCF_049236805.1. NCBI lineage: Bacteria > Pseudomonadati > Pseudomonadota > Gammaproteobacteria > Enterobacterales > Enterobacteriaceae > Enterobacter > Enterobacter cloacae complex sp. XAL002. Next base: position 147,998 of record NZ_JBMKJN010000004.1, on the reverse strand, counting down.
AATGGAAGCTGATGATGGATAACCGCCCACCCGGGGCCAGCACGTCGAGCGAGCTTTTTAGCGCCAGCTCTATTTCCTCCAGTTCACTGTTTACCCAGATACGAACCGCCTGGAAGGTACGGGTCGCAGGATGTTTGTGCTTGTCCTTCACTGGCGTTGCCGCCGCGATGACTTCTGCCAGCTCTTTGGTACGGGTCATTGGCTCAACGCGGTTGCGCTCCACGATGGCGCGCGCAATACGTTTGCCAAAGCGTTCTTCGCCGAAGGTTTTGATCACCCAGGCAATATCCGCTTCGTCAGCAGTTTGTAACCACTCGGCGGCAGACTGGCCGCGGGTGGGGTCCATACGCATATCCAGCGGACCGTCGCGCATAAAGGAGAAGCCGCGTTCTGCATCATCAAGCTGTGGTGAAGAGACGCCAAGATCGAGGAGGATCCCGTCGATTTTGCCGGTCAGGCCGCGCTCGGCGACATAATCCGCAAGCGCAGAGAAAGGTCCATGCACGATGGAAAAGCGAGGGTCATCGATGGTTTGCGCAACGGCAATCGCCTGCGGATCGCGGTCAATTGCCAGCAGGCGCCCTTCCGCTCCAAGCTGAGAGAGGATCAAACGCGAGTGGCCACCGCGACCAAAAGTGCCATCAATATAGATGCCATCTGGACGAATATTCAGGCCGTTAACGGCCTCATCCAGCAGCACCGTTGTATGTTTATAATTTTCCATCATATTTATAGAGACAAGTCCTGCAGCCGTTCCGATAATGTTGCGGAATCAGACTGCTCAGCGTCGATATCTTCCTTGACCTGTTGATACCAGGTCGTTTCGTCCCACAGTTCAAACTTGTTGAACTGCCCGACCAGCATCACTTCTTTAGTCAGACCGGCATGTTGCCGCAACACAGGCGCAATCAATAATCGCCCGGCGCTATCCATCTGACATTCACTGGCATGTCCCAATAACAACCGCTGTACGCGGCGTTCCTGCGGGTTCATGCTCGACAGTCGCGACAGCTTTTGCTCAATGATTTCCCATTCAGGCAAAGGATAAAGCAGCAGGCAGGGGGAGTTGATGTCAATGGTGCAAACCAGTTGACCCGAAGCGTTCTCAATCAGCTGGTCACGGTATCGGGTTGGTACCGATAAACGCCCTTTGCTGTCGAGATTGACTAACGTTGCTCCACGGAACATGCCAGCCTCACCCCTCCTCACCACTTTAACCCACAAATTCCCACCTGAAGGAGTTTACGGAGCGAGGGAAAAGCTTGTCAAGCCAGGACTCTCTCTGTACGGACCCGAAAGCATCCTATTTACAGAGCAAGAGTGACCTGGCTAATAACTAAACAACTGGCGAGGCAAAATTAACGTTATGAATATTTGTAAGAAAAAAACCGAATATGCACACGAGCGTTAAGACTCACTCAATATCATCGCAGGGAAATATAAAGTGTCAGTTTGCGACGCGGGCAGCATTTTAAGGCATATCGCCGGGGGATAACAGCACCAGTTTAATCCCGAGGCAATATGGATTCGTTCGTGTGCATTGAGGCCTGGAGGGAGAGTGAAAAATGGCTGAATATTCATCGGCTGGCGCCTGTTTGTAACAAAACAATACAAAGAAATGTCAGTCAAAAATTTATAATTGTGCTTTTTAACACCAAAATGGATTCAGAAAAATAGCAGGCTATGAATCTTAGAGATAAATCCTAATTTTTATCCGGGAATTATTTATCGCAATAAATTCGCCGCAAAAGGGGGCAGTTATACCGCCCCTGTGGAAATATTAATGGCGGCTCAAAATTCCACGCCGATAGAGATTACGTTTGATACGCGTAAGCCCGGGTTTCGGCTTGCGGGGTTCATCCAGGCTTGCCAGAACAATCTCCAGCACGCGCTCGGCGACGTCGCGGTGACGCTGAGCCACGGCCAGCACTGGGCATTGCAGGAAGTCGAGCAGTTCGTTATCACCGAAGGTAGCAATCGCCAGATCGGATGGCAGCTTGCCATCGCGACGTAACGTCACGTCCATCACTCCCTGCAACAGAGCAAACGAGGTGGTAAACAACGCCTGCGGCATCGGGTGCGTTTCCAGCCATTTCTCGAACAGCTGGGCAGCCGCTTCGCGCTCATAACTGTTGGCATAGAGATAATGAACGTCACGCGGATCGTCTTTCCATGCCGTACGGAACCCTTGTTCACGCAGGAAGCTTACCGAAAGTTCAGGCAAAGCGCCAAGATAGAGCACCGTTTCAGCCGGGAAGGTACGCAGCTCGGCAGCCAGCATTTCTGCATCGTCCTGATCGGCACCCACGACGCTGGTGAAATGTTCACGATCGAGCGCACGATCCAGCGCCACTATCGGGAACGGATCGTTCGCCCAGCGCTGATAGAACGGATGCTCGGGTGGTAAAGAGGTCGACACGATGATGGCATCAACCTGACGTTGCAGCAGATGCTCAATGCAGCGCATCTCGTTGTCGGGCTGATCCTCGGAGCAGGCAATCAACAGCTGATAGCCCCGCTGACGAGCCTGACGTTCCAGATAGTTGGCGATGCGGGTATAGCTGGTGTTTTCCAGGTCCGGGATCACCAGGCCAATAGAGCGGGTGCGCCCGGCACGTAAACCTGCGGCGACAGCATTCGGATGGTAATTATGCTCACGAACGACTGCCATCACTTTCTCAACGGTCTTATCGCTGACACGATACTGCTTTGCTTTACCGTTAATCACATAGCTGGCCGTGGTTCTCGACACGCCGGCGAGCCGGGCGATTTCATCCAGTTTCACAATTGCCCCTCAAAAAAAGAAAAGAGTCCATGGCCCTGTCAAGGTTATGGTTAAATATTTTAACATCTAAACGCAGAATAGCCTTCACGGCAACCGCTTTTGTCTGCGTTGTCGGCGGATTACGCAAAAAAAAGCCCGGCTTTGGCTACCGGGCTGAAAGAGGCGAACCTATTGCGCTACTCACGCATGATTTTATCGCCGCGCGAGAGGCCAACAACGCCAGAGCGCGCAACTTCAACAATTTTTGCCACATCCCTGACAGAGGCCAGGAAAGCGTCCAGCTTATCGCTCGTTCCGGCAAGCTGGACAGTATATATAGAAGGCGTGACGTCAATAATCTGCCCACGGAAAATATCCGTGTTGCGCTTGACCTCTTCACGGCCGTAACCGCTGGCCTGAATTTTCACCAGCATCACTTCACGCTCGACGTAAGCCCCCTGCCCCAGCTCGCTGACGCGCAGTACGTCAACCAGCTTGTGTAATTGCTTTTCGATCTGCTCAAGCACTTTCGCATCGCCGACAGTCTGGATCGTCATGCGCGAGAGCGTAGGATCATCGGTCGGTGCCACGGTCAGGCTTTCAATGTTATAGCCGCGCTGGGCAAAAAGCCCAATAACCCGCGACAGTGCGCCCGACTCATTTTCCAGTAATACAGATAATATCCGGCGCATATCAGGTTCTCTCCGTTTTGCTTAACCACATTTCATCCATACCACCGCCACGAATATGCATCGGATAAACGTGCTCTGTGCCATCGACGATAACGTCCATGAAGACGAGGCGATTGTTTTTAACGTGCTCAAGCGCTTCGCCGAGCTTCGCTTCCAGCTCTGACGGATCGGTTACCCGCATGCCAATATGACCATAGGCTTCAGCCAGACGGACAAAGTCCGGAAGTGATTTCATATAGGACTGAGAGTGACGGCCCGAATAAATCATATCCTGCCACTGTTTTACCATGCCGAGGTAACCGTTATTCAGGTTCAGCACCAGCACTGGCAGTTCATATTGCAGCGCAGTGGAAAGTTCCTGAATATTCATCTGTATACTGCCGTCACCCGTTACGCAAATAACCGTTTCGTTTGGCAACGCCAGCTTTACCCCCAGCGCGGCGGGCAAACCAAAGCCCATCGTGCCGAGCCCGCCTGAGTTGATCCAGCGACGCGGTTTATCAAACGGGTAATACAGCGCAGCAAACATCTGATGCTGGCCCACGTCAGAAGTGACATACGCATCGCCATTAGTCAGACGCCAGATCGTCTCGATCACCGCCTGCGGTTTGATGTTCTCACTTTGCGTGTCGTATTTAAGGCACTGACGGCCACGCCATTGCTCGATTTGTTGCCACCAGTCGCGGATCTCGTCCAGCGGTTGAGAGGCGGTCTCCTGCGCCAGCAGATCCAACATTTGATCCAGCACCTGTCGTGCGTCTCCCACGATCGGCACATCCGCCGGCACCGTTTTAGAGATAGAAGTAGGATCGATATCAATGTGCAGCACCGTCGCATTCGGGCAGTATTTCGCCAGGTTGTTCGTGGTGCGATCGTCAAAACGCACACCGACGGCGAAAATCACGTCAGAATTGTGCATCGTCATATTGGCTTCGTAGGTGCCGTGCATACCCAGCATGCCCAGCGCCTGCCGATGCGTGGCAGGGAATGCCCCCAGCCCCATCAGTGATGACGCAACAGGAAGATTGAGCTTCTCGATCAGTTCGCGTAGTTGCGTTTCGCAGGCTGCATTGACGGCGCCGCCCCCCACATAGACCACCGGTTTTTTCGCAGACAGCAGCGTTTGCAGCGCACGTTTAATCTGTCCTTTGTGCCCTTGCGTGGTCGGATTATACGAACGCATGCTCACCGACTCAGGCCAAAGGTAAGGCAGTTTATTCCCCGGATTGAGAATATCTTTTGGCAGATCGACAACCACTGGCCCAGGACGACCGCTGGCGGCCAGCCAGAAGGCTTTTTTCAGTACGCCCGGGATATCTTCAGTTTGTTTAACCAGAAAGCTGTGCTTCACCACGGGGCGTGAGATCCCCACCATGTCGCACTCCTGAAACGCATCATAGCCAATCAGCGACGTCGCCACCTGTCCGGAAAGAATGACCAGTGGAATAGAGTCCATATACGCAGTCGCTATGCCGGTAATGGCATTGGTCGCCCCCGGCCCGGAAGTGACCAGCACAACACCCACTTCGCCCGTGGCGCGGGCCAGGCCGTCAGCCATATGCACAGCAGCCTGTTCATGACGAACCAAAACATGATCAATACCGCCTACCGTGTGCAGCGCGTCGTAAATATCGAGAACCGCGCCTCCGGGATAGCCGAACACTTGTTTCACGCCCTGATCGATAAGCGATCGGACGACCATTTCCGCGCCAGACAACATCTCCATGCTTTGCCTCCAGGCTTTTGTTATAGACGGTCTACAGAATTCATTTCCGCGCCGTCTTCTGACAGGGTAAACCCATCTTATAATGTGCAGAGTGATGGATACCTTAACCGCTCGTTATGAGGCAGGCAATTAGCAAACGGGATGCGGGAATGAGCAATAAAAGCAGAAAAAACAGCTGACAGACATGAATATGGTGAATTCGTCTGGTATGAGTGGAGACAATAATAATTCATCTCTTAAAAAGAGGATGGATCAGGAAATCATCTATTTTTGAGCATGCATAAGTAACTGAAAAAATGAACACAGAACATAATATCGCCAGTTTTAAAAACCGCAGAATAAACCGCATGATGCCATGCGGTTTATTCACCAGAACCTAGCGACGGCAAATATTGATCAGCAGCTCTTCCATCCACTGATGCCCTTTATCCCGACCCGCAGCCTCATGCCAGGAAAGATAACAGGTACGGCTATTAAGCTTGAGCGGCAGAGGTAAAATTTGCAGATTCAGTGAATCGGAGAACTCTTCAGCAAGCCAGCGCGGCGCAATAGCGACTAACTGCGTCTGAGAAACGACATTTAATACACTGACCATGGCCATTCCCTGATAAGCCACGCTGGCTTGTTTATCGGCGGTGTCATACCACGGCTGACTGAATGAGGCATATCTGTCAAGAGCAACAACGGCGTGTTGCTCACTGTAAACATCGCTTTCACGCAGCGGCGAATTCATACGAGGATGTTTTTTACTGGCGACTAACACCATTTCGTCTTTGAACAACGGAACACAGGCAAACTCTGGACGGCGGAACTCTTCGTATCCCAGAACAAACTCTGTTTCCTGATAACGAAGCTGGTGTTCAGTGTTTTGATTTAATGATGATTTAAAAACGAGATGAATATTTGGGGCGATCTGTTCAACTTTATTATATATAACAGACGTCAAATAATTATCTAACGGACTGCAAACACAGAGATGGAAAACCCGCTCACTGCTTAAGGGTTCAAAGCCCGAACCGGGAAGTTCATTTTGAACCAGCTGAAGCGCCTGACGAATCGAACCGAATAGCTGGAATGCACGCGCTGTGGGCTGAATGCCCCTCCCATAACGAACGAATAACTCGTCGTTAAACATCACCTTAAGTCTGGCTACGGCATTACTCACGGCAGGCTGAGACATTCCCAGAGATTGCGCTGCTCGCGTAATATTCTGCTCCTGCATCACTGCATCGAATACAGTTAACAAGTTAAGATCCACTGTGCGTAACTGAGGCTTAACCCCATCATAAGTCTGTGGTTGGTTAATATTATTTTCTGGCATTTCTGACTCCACCGTCACGCTAAATTCCCTTTGCCCAGGTACAGTAATAACTTCGAAAAATATGATTTACCATGCATATACAACAAGCGAAAGGAAATTATTTAAAATTCGGAATATATAAAGAGCCCCATTCACCGAGCGGCTTTACGCACCCCATAAATGAAGAGTTAAAAATCGTTCAAAAGATATCTCAAACTTTATTGTGAGCATGAAACCATAAACCAGACAAATACACAATCAACGCTCTCATTAATAATGACTTAAGCGTTATTAAACCATTAATAGTATACAACGCATATTCATTAACAAATTGATATCAATTTTGATAACTTACTTACCCGTAAATCATTCATGAAGTCTATAAATCAATGATATGAAACACATTCCATTTCATAGCATGTTGGTGAAAATAGTATGTTCAATTGCTACCAATTATATTCAAATTATTCCAGAGATGAATCCCCAGTCCAATAATAGACAATAAAATCGGTTAGCCACGCAAAAACCAGCACAATTAGCTAATGTATTCTCCCTGCGTTGGGTCCTGGTTTTGTCTGGGAGGGGTTGACATGAGTCGGCGTATCCAGTACCACTAAAAGCATATCGCATTCACCTGGAGCAGGATTCATGATTCGCACCCTTCGTTTCACCGGTCTACTACTACTAAACGCATCCACTGTGCGCGGTAGACTGGCGGGCGAAATTCAGCGTTGAATCGTCTTCAGTAAAACTAAAAACCCGCGCCACTGCGCGGGTTTTTTTATGCTCGTAGCAAGGCGCCCTAAGACTGACAAGGACCTAACCCATGAGCCAGCAAGTCGTTATTTTCGATACTACTTTACGTGACGGTGAACAGGCATTACAGGCGAGCCTGAGTGTTAAAGAAAAACTGCAAATTGCGCTGGCCCTGGAACGCATGGGTGTAGACGTAATGGAGGTCGGTTTTCCTGTCTCCTCGCCGGGTGATTTTGAGTCAGTGCAGACCATCGCCCGCACCATCAAAAACAGCCGCGTGTGCGCTCTGGCTCGCTGCGTTGAGAAAGATATCGATGTGGCCGCGGAATCCCTGAAAGTTGCAGAAGCTTTCCGTATCCATACTTTTATTGCCACCTCCCCCATGCACATTGCAACCAAGTTGCGCAGCACGCTGGATGAAGTGATCGAACGTGCGGTGTATATGGTTAAACGGGCGCGTAACTACACTGACGACGTGGAATTTTCCTGTGAAGATGCAGGCCGCACGCCGATTGACGATTTGGCCCGTGTTGTGGAAGCCGCTATTAATGCCGGAGCCAGAACCATCAACATCCCGGATACCGTCGGCTACACCATGCCGTTTGAGTTTGCCAACATCATTACCGGTCTGTATGACCGCGTACCAAATATTGATAAAGCCATTATCTCTGTACACACCCACGATGACCTGGGTCTGGCCGTTGGCAATGCTATCGCGGCGGTGCACGCCGGCGCGCGTCAGGTAGAAGGCGCGATGAACGGCATCGGCGAACGCGCAGGCAACTGTTCGCTGGAAGAAGTGATCATGGCGATCAAAGTGCGCAAAGACATCATGGACGTGCACACACGCATCAATCACAACGAAATCTGGCGCACCAGCCAGACCGTCAGCCAGATTTGCAACATGCCGATCCCGGCCAACAAAGCGATTGTCGGTACGGGCGCGTTCGCTCACTCTTCCGGTATCCACCAGGATGGGGTGCTGAAGAACCGTGAAAACTACGAAATCATGACTCCGGAATCCATCGGTCTGAACCAGGTTCAGTTGAACCTGACCTCACGCTCTGGTCGCGCGGCAGTGAAGCACCGTATGGAAGAGATGGGCTACAAGGACAGCGATTACAACATGGATCAGCTGTACGACGCCTTCCTGAAGCTGGCGGACAAGAAGGGCCAGGTGTTCGATTACGATCTGGAAGCGCTGGCATTCATCAACAAACAGCAGGAAGAGCCAGAGCACTTCCGTCTGGACTACTTCAACGTCCAGTCCGGCTCAAGCGACATCGCCACCGCCTCCGTTAAGCTGGCCTGCGGGGATGAAATTAAAGCGGAAGCCGCCAACGGCAACGGCCCTGTGGATGCCATTTACCAGGCGATTAACCGCGTCACTGAGTACGACGTAGAGCTGGTGAAATACGACCTGACGGCTAAAGGGCACGGTAAAGACGCCCTGGGTCAGGTGGATATCGTCGTCAATTATAACGGTCGCCGCTTCCACGGTGTGGGTCTGGCGACAGATATCGTCGAATCCTCCGCGAAAGCGATGGTGCATGTCCTGAACAACATCTGGCGCGCCGCCGAAGTCGAAAAAGAGTTGCAACGCAAAGCTCAGAATAAAGAGAACAACAAGGAAACCGTGTGATGTCGAAGAATTACCATATTGCTGTGTTGCCGGGTGACGGTATTGGCCCGGAAGTGATGGCACAGGCGCTGAAAGTACTGGAAGCCGTTCGTTCGCGTTTTGCGATGAAAATTACCACCAGCCACTACGATGTGGGCGGTATTGCGATTGATAACCACGGTACGCCATTGCCGAAAGCCACTGTGGAAGGCTGTGAAAATGCCGATGCCGTGCTGTTTGGCTCCGTGGGCGGCCCTAAGTGGGAACATTTGCCGCCAGCAGAGCAGCCGGAGCGCGGTGCGCTGCTGCCGCTGCGTAAACATTTCAAACTGTTCAGCAACCTGCGTCCGGCGAAGCTGTACCCGGGGCTGGAAGAGTTTTGCCCGCTGCGCGCGGATATCGCGGCCAACGGTTTCGACATTCTCTGCGTGCGTGAGCTGACCGGCGGCATCTACTTCGGTCAGCCAAAAGGTCGCGAAGGCAGCGGTCAGCATGAGAAAGCGTTTGATACCGAGGTCTATCACCGTTTTGAAATTGAACGTATCGCCCATATCGCGTTTGAGTCAGCGCGCAAACGCCGCCGTAAAGTGACCTCTATTGATAAAGCGAACGTGCTCCAGTCTTCCATTTTGTGGCGCGAAATCGTCAGTGAAGTCGCTAAGCAGTACCCGGACGTTGCGCTGTCGCATATGTATATCGACAACGCAACGATGCAGCTGATCAAAGATCCGTCTCAGTTTGACGTGCTGCTGTGCTCCAACCTGTTCGGCGATATTCTCTCGGATGAATGCGCCATGATCACTGGCTCCATGGGCATGCTGCCCTCGGCCAGCCTGAACGAAGAAGGCTTTGGCCTGTACGAACCGGCGGGGGGCTCCGCGCCGGATATCGCAGGCAAAAACATCGCCAACCCGATTGCGCAGATCCTCTCCCTGGCTCTGCTGCTGCGCTACAGCCTGGATGCAGGCGATGCAGCAACCGCAATTGAAAACGCCATTAACCGGGCGTTAGAAGAAGGCGTCCGTACCGGTGATTTAGCACGCGGCACGGCGGCAGTCAGTACCGATGAAATGGGCGACATCATTGCCCGCTATGTCGCTGAAGGGGTGTAATCATGGCTAAGACGTTATATGAGAAGTTGTTTGATGCGCACGTTGTTTACGAGACGCCAGACGAAACCCCACTGTTGTACATCGACCGTCATCTGGTACACGAAGTGACGTCTCCTCAGGCATTTGACGGCCTGCGTGCGCACAAGCGCCCGGTGCGTCAGCCGGGTAAAACCTTTGCCACGATGGATCACAACGTTTCCACCCAGACCAAAGACATTAATGCATCTGGCGAGATGGCGCGTATCCAGATGCAGGAGTTGATTAAGAACTGTAACGAGTTTGGCGTGGAGCTGTACGATCTGAACCACCCCTATCAGGGCATCGTCCACGTAATGGGGCCTGAACAGGGTATTACTCTGCCGGGCATGACCATTGTCTGCGGCGACTCCCACACCGCGACGCACGGCGCATTTGGCGCCCTGGCGTTCGGGATTGGCACCTCTGAAGTGGAACACGTTCTGGCGACGCAGACCCTGAAGCAGGGCCGCGCCAAAACCATGAAGATTGAAGTGAAGGGGAAAGCCGCGCCGGGTATCACCGCGAAAGATATCGTGCTGGCGATTATCGGCAAAACCGGTAGTGCAGGCGGTACCGGTCACGTCGTTGAGTTCTGCGGCGACGCTATCCAGGCGCTGAGCATGGAAGGTCGTATGACCCTGTGCAACATGGCCATTGAGATGGGTGCCAAAGCAGGCCTGGTGGCCCCAGACGACACCACCTTCAACTATGTGAAGGGGCGTCTTCATGCGCCGAAAGGACAGAATTTTGACGACGCGGTAGCGTACTGGAAAACCCTGAAAACGGACGAGGGGGCAATTTTTGATACCGTTGTGACGTTGCAGGCGGAAGAGATCGCCCCGCAAGTCACCTGGGGCACCAACCCGGGCCAGGTCATTTCCGTCAACGACAGCATTCCTGACCCGGCTTCCTTCGCCGATCCGGTCGAGCGCGCGAGTGCGGAAAAGGCGCTGGCTTACATGGGGTTGAAACCCGGCGTACCGCTGACCGACGTGAGCATTGATAAAGTGTTCATCGGCTCCTGCACTAACTCCCGTATCGAAGATTTACGCGCTGCGGCAGAAATTGCAAAAGGCCGCAAAGTGGCACCGGGCGTGCAGGCGCTGGTTGTGCCGGGCTCCGGTCCGGTGAAAGCCCAGGCGGAAGCGGAAGGTCTGGATAAGATCTTTATCGAAGCAGGCTTCGAGTGGCGCCTGCCCGGCTGCTCCATGTGTCTGGCGATGAACAACGACCGCCTGAATCCGGGCGAGCGCTGTGCCTCCACCAGCAACCGTAACTTTGAAGGCCGTCAGGGCCGCGGTGGGCGCACCCACCTGGTCAGCCCGGCAATGGCCGCCGCTGCGGCAGTCACCGGTCATTTCGCCGATATTCGCAGCCTGAAATAAGGAGACAATCATGGCAGAGAAATTTACCCAACATACGGGCCGTGTTGTCCCGCTGGACGCCGCTAACGTCGATACTGACGCGATCATTCCTAAACAGTTTTTGCAGAAAGTGACGCGCACGGGTTTTGGGGCGCATCTGTTCAACGACTGGCGCTTCCTCGACGATAAAGGCGAAGTGCCGAACCCGGAGTTCGTCCTGAACTTTCCGCAATACAAAGGCGCCTCCATTCTGCTGGCGCGGGAAAACTTTGGCTGCGGATCGTCGCGTGAACACGCGCCATGGGCATTGACCGACTACGGTTTTAAAGTGGTTATCGCCCCAAGCTTCGCGGATATCTTCTACGGCAACAGCTTCAACAACCAGCTGCTGCCGGTGACGCTGAGTGACGAACAGGTCGATGAACTGTTTGCGCTGGTGCAGGCAAATCCGGGGATGTCGTTTGAAGTGGATCTGGAAGCAGAAGTGGTGAAAGCCGGTGACAAGACCTACAGCTTTAGCATTGATGCGTTCCGTCGCCACTGCATGCTGAACGGTCTGGATAGCATTGGCCTGACGCTGCAACACGAAGAGGCTATCTCCGCCTACGAGAAAAAACAGCCTGCGTTTATGGGCTAAAGGCAATGGCCCGCAGGGCGCGGGCCATTGATAAGGGTGCGTTGAGGCGTAACCACTCTGGAGAGGCGGGGAAACTTTCCCCGCCAATACCGCTAACGTTTTGCTTCGTAAGCCAACACTGCCGCCAGCTCTGTTTTCTCCTGTCTGAAGTGCAGCTCACACAGCGAGTCACGCACCATCCAGGTGAAGATCAACAACGTCGTACAGATCAGAAACAAACCTAACAGCAGAGTACGTTTTGGCATTCCAGCCTCCTTATTGCTTTTCGGCAATGAAGAGACTAACCTCGCAATGTTGGTTGTGAAGTTGGTCTCCCCATCATTTTTTTGATGTGGGACTCTCCACTGTTTGCCTCTTGCGAAAGCCTGAGGCAAACAGCCTCAAGCACCCGTCACGCACTCTATGCGCCTTCTCTGCTCCTGTCAGAAAATCGTTTCATTTCGTGAAGCCGCCTTCCAGAATCAAACGTCTTTAACCCGGCACGTTAACACAAGCGTGATGACCGAAATCGCTGCGATCACCCAGTACACGGATGCATGTCCATAGCTTTGCGACAGCGCCCCCTGAATTACCCCTGCCAGAATCACGCCGGTAGAGATACTGTTTGTAAACAGCGTGGTCGCGGAGCCTGCTCGCCCCGGCATTAAATCCTGGAACCAGAGCATGCCGATCCCGGCAACGATTCCGATAAATACCGCGTTAAATAGCTGTAACGCCAGCAAAGCTTCCCGCGAATGGAAAAGGATTAACCCCGCGTAGAACACCATCCCAGCCGCCACGGCGACGACCATCATCCGACGCTTTCCGAAACGTTTTACGTAGTAACCCGCCAGAATCATCGCCGGGATCTCCAGCCCGGCAGCGGTGCCCATCAGGATCCCCGCGAGCTTGTCGGGCAGTCCCAGATCGCTGCTGATCCACAGCGGCATATCGATAATGTACATGGTGTTGCAGGTCCACATCAGCGTGGAGGCGATAAACAACATGCGGACGTTTTTATCCTGCCAGCCGCTTACCTGGGTGATGGGCTTGTCCGTCACCTGCTCTACGCGCGCCACCGATGGCAGCACAAAGGCTATCAGCGCCAGGCTGATGGCAAAAATTCCCGCGGCGATGGTGAACATGACGGTGAAACCGTAGTTCAGCGCCAGCATGAACGCCAGCGGGGGGCCGATGACCCATGCGAGAGAGAGCTGCGCACGCATCACCGAGCTGAACATCACCACTTCCCGCGCCGAGTTGTCGGCGTACTCCCGGGCCAGAGCGAAGAGCTGCGGCATGGCGGTGTTCGCCAGAGAGGCCAACAGCACGCCACAGGTGATAAGCGTCAGGTAGTGACGATTAAAGGCAAACAGCAACGCGTTGCCCACGGCCATGGCGCAACAAAAGAGGATCAGCTTGCGGCGATCGCCCTGGCTGTCGGATCGTTTCGCCAGCCACAGGCTGACGAGGATCCCGGCAATGGCGTTGACGGTGTAGAACAGGCCTACCCAAAATGGCTGCGCCCCAACCTCACGGCTGAGAAACAGGCTCAGCGTCGGCGCCTGTAGCGCACCGGCCACGCCCATCATGAAGGCCACCAGCATAAAAGCGGCGTACACGCCGTTCAGGCGTCGCCCCATCGTCATCAACCAGAGCATGCGCAAGTCCTTATGAAAGCGAATCGAAATTGGGTGAAATAGTAAACGAAAAAAGCCAGCAAAAACATTTTGCTGGCGGGTGTTTAGCACCAATACTCAGTCACACATGATCGAGGCGAGTTAGCGAGAAGAGGTCGGTTTCGTAACGTCCCACTGCATCAGATCTTCCAGTATTCTCAGCCGCTGCTCTGCGCACTGGCGGGCCAGCCAGGACACTCCCTTTGTCGCTGAAAAATAGTGCTGATAAAACTGACGTGCGGTAGACCTCTTCATAATTTACCTCCTCGCTTCATCGATAAGGATTATTGGCTTAATATAGGGATTAATAAATTGCTGATTTTTTGTCAGGAGTTCCTCTTTTATGCCTTCTGGTCGTCTGCAACAACAATTTATCCGCCTCTGGCAGTGCTGCGAGGGGCAATCGCAGGAGACCACGCTGAACGAGCTGGCCGAGCTCCTCAACTGCTCCCGGCGTCATATGCGTACCCTCCTCAACACCATGCAGCAGCAGGGCTGGCTAAACTGGGAGGCTGAAGCCGGACGCGGCAAGCGCTCGCGCCTGACTTTCCTTTATACCGGCCTGGCGCTACAGCAACAGCGGGCAGAGGATCTGCTGGAGCAGGACCGCATCGATCAGCTGGTCCAGCTGGTGGGCGACAAAGCCGCCGTGCGCCAGATGCTGGTCTCGCATCTGGGACGCAGCTTTCGTCAGGGACGCCACATTCTGCGAGTGCTTTACTATCGCCCAATGAAAAATCTGTTGCCCGGTACGGCGTTACGTCGCTCTGAAACCCACATGGCCCGGCAGATTTTTAGCGGTCTGACGCGGATAAATGAGGAAAACGGGGAACTGGAAGCGGATATTGCCCATCACTGGCAACAGGTGTCTCCGTTGCACTGGCGCTTCTTTTTACGTCCCGGCATTCATTTCCACCATGGACGCGAGCTGGAGATGCGCGACGTTATCGATTCCTTAGAGCGCGCCCGCACGCTGCCGCTCTATTCGCATATCGCGCGGATCCACTCCCCCACGGCCTGGACCCTGGATATTGAGCTATCGCATCCGGACAAATGGCTTCCGTGGCTTCTGGGCTACGTGCCCTCGATGATCCTGCCTGCCGAGTGGCGATCCCTGAACAATTTTTCCAGCCAGCCGATTGGTACGGGCCCCTACTCCGTTTCACGGAACAACAGTAATCAGCTGAAGATCCGCGCCTTTGATGATTACTTTGGCTATAGGGCACTGATCGACGAAGTCAACGTCTGGGTACTGCCGGATCTCAACGAAGAGCTGAGCGCAGGCCTGACGCTGGAAGGGCCAACAGCCGGTGAAAAGGCGTTCGAAAGCCGCCTGGAGGAGGGCTGCTACTACCTGCTCTTCGATAGCCGCAGCCATCGCGGGGCGAATCACGACGTACGCAGGTGGATCAGCCATGTTCTGGCGCCCGCTAACCTGATTTATCACGCAGAGGAGCAATACCAGACCTGGTGGTTCCCGGCCTATGGCCTGCTTCCGCGCTGGCACCATGCGCAGCCAGTACGCAGTGAAAAACCTGCCGGACTGGAGACCATCACCCTCAGCTACTATCGCGATCACATTGAGCACCGGTTTATCGCAAGGATCATGAGTAAGCTGCTGGCAGCCGAGGGCGTGACGCTGGCGATACAGGAAGTGGACTATGATGAATGGCACCGTGGAGATGTTATCAGCGATATCTGGCTCAACAGTGCGAACTTCACGCTGCCGCTTGATTTTTCGCTCTTCTCTCACCTGTATGAAGTGCCCCTGATTCAGCACTGTATCAATCGGGACTGGCAGCGGGACGCCGCACGGTGGCGGGCAGGAGAAATGGATCTGGCCGCCTGGTGTCAGGAGCTCCTGGCCGGGCAGACGATCGTACCGTTGATTCACCACTGGCTGCTGATCCAGGGTCAGCGCAGCATGCGCGGCCTGCGAATGAATACCCTGGGCTGGTTTGATTTTAAATCCGCGTGGTTTGCGCCGCCGGAGCCATAACGCTTTCGTAATATTCACCAAATCATTACAATAGCGCCGTTCTCAACGGGGTGCTGCATCACTGATGTGCGCTGAGATAATACCCGTCGAACCTGATCCGGATAACGCCGGCGAAGGGATTTGAGGCTGTCTCTCAAAATCCTTTGCCACTCAACCCTGAGGTGCAAAGTGTTAAAAAACGTTCTTCCTCTGCTGGCGCTGTTTGCGCTGCCTGTTTTTGCTAAGCCTGTCCTGACGGTCTACACCTACGACTCCTTCTCCGCCGACTGGGGCCCCGGCCCGGCGGTGAAAAAAGCCTTTGAAGCCGACTGCAACTGCGAGCTGAAATTCGTGGCACTGGAAGATGGTGTCTCTCTGCTTAACCGGCTGCGTATGGAAGGCAAAAACAGCAAAGCCGACGTGGTGCTCGGGCTGGATAACAACCTGCTGCAAGCCGCCACTCAAACCAGACTGTTCGCCAAAAGCGGCGTGGCGGCAGATGCCGTCAACGTGCCGGGCGGCTGGAAAAACGACACCTTCGTTCCCTTTGATTACGGTTACTTTGCGTTTGTCTACGATAAAAACAAGCTGAAGAATCCGCCCAAAAGCCTGAAAGAGCTGGTCGAAAGCGATCAGAAGTGGCGCGTGATTTATGAAGATCCGCGCACCAGCACGCCGGGTCTGGGGCTGCTGTTGTGGATGCAGAAAGTCTATGGCGACAAAACGCCTGAGGCGTGGCAGAAACTGGCTGCGAAAACCGTTACCGTCACCAAAGGCTGGAGCGAAGCCTACGGCCTGTTCCTGAAAGGCGAAAGCGACCTTGTGCTGAGCTACACGACTTCTCCGGCCTACCACATTATCGCCGAGAAGAAAGACAACTACGCCGCCGCGAACTTTGCTGAAGGACATTATTTGCAGGTGGAAGTGGCCGCCCGCACCGCCGCGAGCAAACAGCCGGAGCTCGCCGAGAAATTCCTGAAGTTTATGGTTTCACCGGCATTCCAGAATGCTATTCCGACAGGAAACTGGATGTACCCGGTCACTGATGTTGCGCTGCCGGCAGGTTTTGAGCAGCTGAACAAACCGCAAACCTCCCTGGAATTTACGCCGCAGCAGGTTGCCACCCAGCGCGCCGCATGGATAAGTGAATGGCAACGCGCCGTCAGCCGCTGATCCCCGGCTGGTTAGTTCCCGGGCTGCTCGCCGCTATACTGATGGTGGTCGTCAGCCTGGGTGCATTCCTTGCGCTGTGGTTTAACGCGCCAGAGAGCGATCTGCTTGCCCTCTGGCACGACAGCTATCTCTGGCACGTCATCCGTTTCTCCTTCTGGCAGGCGTTTCTCTCCGCGCTGCTGTCGACGCTCCCGGCCATTTTCCTCGCGCGCGCCCTCTATCGCAGACGTTTCCCCGGCAGGCTTGCCCTGCTGCGGCTGTGCGCGATGACGCTGATCCTGCCCGTGCTGGTGGCGGTGTTCGGCATTCTGAGCGTCTATGGTCGGCAGGGATGGCTGGCATTCCTTTTCAACCTGCTTGGTCTGGAATGGACCTTCTCGCCATACGGCCTGAAAGGCATTCTGCTGGCGCATATTTTTTTCAATATGCCGATGGCCACGCGCCTCTTTTTACAGGCGCTGGAAAACATTCCCGGTGAGCAGCGTCAGATTGCCGCCCAGCTTGGCATGCGCGGCTGGTCGTTCTTCCGCTTTGTCGAATGGCCGTGGCTGCGACGCCAGATTGCCCCGGTTGCCGCGCTAATCTTTATGCTCTGCTTTGCCAGCTTCGCGACCGTACTTTCTCTCGGCGGCGGGCCGCAGGCCACCACCATTGAGCTGGCGATCTATCAGGCTTTAAGTTACGACTACGATCCGGGCCGCGCCGCGCTGCTGGCGATCGTGCAGATGGTATGCTGTCTGGCACTGGTGTTACTCAGCCAGAGGCTAAGCAAAACGATCCCCGCAGGAAGCAATAACATGACAGGCTGGCGCGATCCGCAGGACAGCCTGTATAGCCGCGTCGCGGATTTTATGCTGATCGCACTGGCACTCCTGCTTTTGCTGCCCCCGCTGCTGGCCGTTATCGTTGATGGACTGAATCGCAATGTGTTGTCGGTACTGCAACAACCTGTCCTGTGGCAAGCGACGTGGACCTCCTTGCGCATTGCGCTGGCAGCCGGGCTACTGTGCGTGATCCTGACCATGATGCTGCTCTGGAGCAGCCGCGAGCTGTACGCGCGTCATGCCCGTAAAGCCGGACACGCGCTGGAACTGACGGGTATGCTGATCCTGGCGATGCCGGGCATTGTGCTGGCGACCGGATTCTTTTTACTGTTCAACAGCACCATCGGCCTGCCGGAAAGCGCCGACGGCATCGTCATTTTTACCAACGCACTGATGGCCATCCCTTACGCGCTCAAGGTACTGGAAAACCCGATGCGCGACGTCAACAGCCGCTACAGCTTGCTGTGTCAGTCGCTGGGCATGCAGGGCTGGCAGCGTCTGAAGGTGGTAGAATTGCGCGCACTGAAACGCCCGCTCGCCCAGGCGCTGGCGTTTGCCTGCGTGCTGTCGATTGGCGATTTTGGCGTAGTGGCGCTCTTCGGCAACGAGGATTTCCGCACGCTGCCGTTCTGGCTTTATCAGCAAATCGGCTCCTATCGTAGCCAGGACGGCGCCGTCACGGCGCTGCTCCTGTTGCTGCTGTGCTTTGCGTTATTTACCGTTATCGAAAAACTTCCGGGGCGTGATGTTAAAACTGACTGATGTAACCTGGCTTTATGAGCACCTGCCAATGCGTTTTACCCTCTCCGTGCGTCAGGGAGAGCGAATCGCAGTGCTTGGCCCCAGCGGGGCCGGAAAAAGTACCCTGCTCAATCTGATTGCCGGTTTTTTGCAGCCTGCCAGCGGGTCGATCGTCATTGATAACGGCGAGTTTACCTACGCTCCGCCGGCTAAGCGCCCGGTGTCGATGCTGTTTCAAGAAAACAATCTGTTCAATCATCTTACGGTCTGGCAGAACATCGCGCTGGGTATGGATCCGGGGTTAAAGCTCAGTACTGCGCAGCGTCAGACGCTGGAGGCGATCGCCGAACAAATGGGCCTGTCTGCGTTTATCAACAGACTTCCGGGGGAGCTTTCCGGCGGCCAGCGCCAGCGCGTGGCGCTGGCACGCTGTCTGGTGCGCAAGCAGCCGCTGCTGCTGCTCGACGAACCCTTTTCGGCGCTCGACCCGGCCCTGCGCCAGGAGATGCTCTCGCTGGTTGAGGAGGTGTGCGAGCGCGAACAACTGACGATGCTGATGGTTTCGCACAGCATTGAAGATGCCGCACGCATCGCGCCGCGATCGGTGGTGATCGCGGAGGGACGTATTTTGTGGGATGGAGAAACAGAAGAACTTCTGAGTGGTAACGCAGGGGCATCTTCATTGTTGGGCATTCGTGCGGTCTGATGCCCTCACCCTGGCCCTCTCCCACGGGGAGAGGGAAAACACCTTAACGGCTCACCACCTTCAACAGGATCTCGCCGTACACCGGCATCAGCGGGTGGCGGATCAGCGCCACCAGCGCTACCACCGCCACGCCGAGCGTAAGTGGGGCCAGCCAGAGCAGGCGCGTGCGCGGGAGATAGCGGGTCAGGCGATCGACGCTCGCTTTCGCGCTGCGCCACAGGCGCCAGCAGAGCCAAACCGCCAGCCACAGCAGCACCGCCGTACCCAGCAGCAGCCATTTAAACTCACCGCTTTGCATACCGTCAGGAATATCAATCGCCGCGCCCGCCAGGATACCCGGCAGGAAGTAGAACGGCGGCCAGAAGACGCAGCCGATGATATTCGGCACCACAAACTTCGCGACGGGCAGATCCAGCATCCCGGCCACCATCGGCACCAGTGGACGCGTTGGCCCAACGAAGCGCCCCACGAGGATGGTGAACATGCTGTGCTGGTGCAGCGCATGCTCGGTTTTATCCAGCAGCGCTTTGTTTTTTTTCATGAACGACCAGCGGTGTAGCGGCTTCTTAAAGCGCCAGCCCAGCCAGAAGGAGATCCAGTCCCCCAGCAAACAGCCGATAATACCGGCCATCCACGCCTGCCAGAAATTGACCTCACCGCTGCCGATAAGCGCCCCAAGCCCCGCCATCATCACGGTGCCGGGCAGGATCAGCCCGACCAGCGCCAGCGACTCCAGAAACGCCACCAGCGCCACTGCGATGAGCGAATACATAACGGACTGGGTAATAAAATGTTCCAGCAATGCCTGCATAACTATTCCGGTCAGAAAACGAATCAGCGATTCTGCTTAGCGCCCTGCACCGCGTCAAGGCATCAATTGTCTGAATAGTTTACAAGATGCGCCTGAAGTTCACCTGAATGTTTACCGATTATTCACATCCCGCACGGAATTCGCTCGGGCTGGCACCGGTGCACTTCTTAAACACGCGAGAGAAATAGAGCTGATCTTCAAAGCCGACGTTACGCCCGACGGTGGCGATAGGCATTCGGGTGGTGCTGAGCAGCAGTTTCGCCTGGCTGATGCGCTGATCCTCGCGCCAGCTGAGTACGCTCACGCCAAGCTGCTGGCGGAACAGATGCGACAGCCGTGACGGCGACAGGCACACATGCTGGGCGACGCTGGCAATATCAAACTGGCTGTCGGCAAGGTGGTCGCTGATGTACTGGCAGGCGTCGCGGACGCGGTTGTCCAGCGGCGGATTAAGCGACTCGTTGATGGCCTCCATGCGGCGCAGCAGCACCTGTTCAAGCAGGTTGATGGCCAGCAGTTCGGCGTAGCGCCCTCCCGCCTGCCCTGCCTCAATAATCTGTGCAAACAGCTCACGGAACTGCGCCAGATGCGCCTCATCCGGGCGATATAAACCGGTATGGGCGAAAATGGCCGGCCACGAGAGCCACTCCTGCCAGTAGGCGCGCGGACGGAAATAGACCCACTGGTGATACCACTCTTTGGCATCCGGGTGGCGTCCGTAGTGGTGGATCTCCCCCGGCGGGAACAGCAGCATATCACCAGGGCGGCAGATAAACTGCCGATCGCCGTTTTTAATCACCCCTTCCCCGCGAACGGTCAGGTTCAGAATATACCCTTTCATTCCGAGCGGTCGATCGACGTAGAAATCGAGATACCCCTCGGCCTCAATGGGCGTCAGCCCCGCCACCAGATGGGCGTTAAATGAGTATCCCGGCAGCAGGGGATCGTTTTGCGTTTCGGCCATAGATTCAGTTCTCCCAAGGGTCCTGAAGGAAACCAATTGTCCATATCGATAAAAGCAGTATAAAAATGGCCCGCGAAAAGATCCAAAAAGCATCACGCCTCTTTTACGTCCGCCATGTTTCAGCCTTTTCCCCTGATTTCTCCGCCAGCACGGGCGGATAAGCAGTAACAAAAGTGTCTATAAGTACGGCAGAAATGTCCACATTGAATATTTGCACGGCGTCACACTTTCAATCGTAACAGCAATTTAGTCCATAAGATTAGCGGATCCTGCCTGACGATCTTTGTCCCCAGTCTCTAATGTTCTTCCATACCTGTTTTGGATGGAGCAACACCATGGCAATTGCAATTGGCCTCGATTTTGGCAGCGACTCAGTTCGCGCGCTGGCAGTGGACTGTACGACTGGCCGGGAGATAGCAACCAGCGTTGAGTGGTATCCGCGCTGGCAAGAGGGGCGCTACTGCGATGCGCCGAACAACCAGTTCCGCCACCACCCGCGTGATTACATTGAATCAATGGAAGCGGCGATCAAAACCGTGCTGGCGGAGCTGACGGACGCCCAGCGGGCCGACGTCGTGGGGATTGGCGTCGACAGTACCGGTTCAACGCCGGCCCCGGTTGATGCAGAAGGCCGCGTACTGGCGCTTCGCCCGGAGTTTGCCGATAACCCGAACGCCATGTTTGTGCTGTGGAAAGACCATACCGCCGTGGAAGAGGCGGAAGCCATCACCCGCTTATGCCACCAGCCGGGCAAAACCGACTACTCGCGCTACATCGGCGGGATCTACTCCAGCGAATGGTTCTGGGCAAAAATCCTGCACGTTACCCGCGCGGACGCGTCGGTCGCACAGGCAGCGGCGTCATGGATTGAGCTGTGCGACTGGGTTCCCGCCCTGCTTTCCGGCACCACTCGCCCGCAGGCTATTCGCCGTGGCCGTTGCAGCGCCGGGCATAAATCGCTGTGGCATGAAAGCTGGGGTGGTCTGCCTCCGGCAGCGTTCTTCGATGAACTCGACCCGATCATCAACAAAAACCTGACATACCCGCTGTTTACCGACACCTTCACCGCCGATATTCCGGTCGGCATGCTCTGCGAAGAGTGGGCGAAACGCCTCGGTCTGCCGCAAAACGTGACCATTTCCGGCGGCGCGTTCGACTGCCATATGGGCGCCGTGGGCGCGGGTGCGCAGCCTAACACGCTGGTGAAAGTGATTGGCACCTCCACCTGCGACATTCTGACGGCGGATAAAACGACCGTTGGCGACCGCGCGGTGAAGGGTATCTGCGGTCAGGTTGACGGCAGCGTGGTGCCCGATTTTATCGGCCTCGAAGCGGGTCAGTCCGCGTTTGGCGATATCTACGCCTGGTTTGGCCGGGTGCTCGGCTGGCCGCTGGATCAGCTGGCGGCCGCGCATCCTGAACTGAAAACCCAGATTACCGCGAGCAAAAAACAGCTCCTGCCGCAGCTCACCGAAGCCTGGGCAAAAAATCCGTCTCTCGATCACCTGCCGGTGGTGCTGGACTGGTTCAACGGCCGTCGTACGCCGTTTGCCAACCAGCGTCTGAAAGGGGTGATTACCGATCTCAACCTGGCGACCGACGCGCCCGCGCTGTTTGGCGGCCTGATCGCCGCCACCGCGTTCGGCGCGCGCGCCATCATGGAGTGCTTCACCGGGCAGGGCATTGACGTGAACAACGTGATGGCTTTGGGCGGTATCGCCCGTAAAAACCCGGTGATCATGCAGGCCTGCTGCGACGTGCTCAACCGTCCGCTGCAAATTGTGGCCTCCGATCAGTGCTGTGCGCTGGGCGCAGCGATTTTCGCTGCCGTGGCCGCAGGCGTCCATGCGGATATCCCGACCGCGCAACAGCATATGGCGAGCGCCGTCGAAAGTACGCTCCAGCCGCAGGCACAGCAGGCACAGCAGGCACAACGCTTTGAACAGCTTTATCAGCGCTACCAGCAATGGGCAAAAAGCGCCGAACTTCACTATCTCCCTGTCGCCGCCCCGGCCAAAAGTACCGCGGACACTACGGCAACCCTGACACATTAAGGACACGATAATGACCATTTTTAATAATTATGAAGTGTGGTTTGTGATTGGCAGCCAGCATTTATACGGACCGGAAGCGTTGCAGCAGGTGACGAAACACGCGGAGCACGTTGTGAATGCGCTGAACGCGGAAGCCAAACTGCCGTGCAAACTGGTGCTGAAGCCGCTGGGTACTACGCCGGACGAAATCACTAACATCTGCCGCGATGCCAATTACGATGACAAATGCGCTGGCCTGGTGGTGTGGCTGCACACCTTCTCGCCAGCCAAAATGTGGATCAACGGCCTGGCTATCCTCAACAAACCGCTGCTGCAATTCCACACTCAGTTCAACGCCTCCCTGCCGTGGGACAGCATCGACATGGACTTCATGAACCTGAATCAGACCGCGCACGGCGGTCGCGAGTTCGGCTTCATCGGCGCACGTATGCGTCAACAACATGCCGTGGTGACCGGCCACTGGCAGGACGGCCAGGCACAAAAACGCATTGGCTCCTGGATGCGTCAGGCGGTCTCTAAGCAGGATACCCGTCACCTTAAAGTGGTGCGTTTCGGCGACAACATGCGTGAAGTTGCCGTAACCGACGGCGACAAAGTGGCCGCGCAGATCAAGTTCGGCTTCTCCGTGAATACCTGGGCAGTGGGCGACCTGGTGCAGGTGGTGAATGACATCAGCGATGGCGACGTTAACGCGCTGGTGGACGAGTACGAAAGCAGCTACCGCCTGACGCCTGCGGCACAGGTCAACGGCGACAAGCGCCAGAACGTGCTGGATGCCGCACGCATTGAACTGGGCATGAAGCGCTTCCTGGAACAGGGCGGCTTCCATGCCTTCACCACCACCTTTGAAGATCTCCACGGCCTGAAACAGCTCCCGGGTCTGGCGGTACAACGTCTGATGCAGCAGGGCTACGGTTTTGCGGGCGAAGGCGACTGGAAAACTGCCGCTCTGCTTCGCATCATGAAGGTGATGTCAACCGGTCTGCAGGGCGGCACCTCTTTTATGGAAGACTACACCTACCACTTCGAGAACGGCAACGATCTGGTGCTCGGCTCGCACATGCTGGAAGTGTGTCCCTCTATCGCCGTTGAAGAGAAACCGATCCTCGATGTGCAGTACCTCGGCATTGGCGGCAAAGCGGATCCGGCCCGTCTGATCTTCAACACCCGTACCGGCCCGGCCATTAACGCCAGCCTGATCGACCTCGGCGACCGTTTCCGCCTGCTGGTGAACTGCGTCGATGCTGTGGAAACTCCGCATTCTCTGCCGAAACTGCCGGTCGCGAACGCCCTGTGGAAAGCGCAACCTGACCTGCCAACCGCGTCGGAAGCCTGGATCCTGGCCGGCGGCGCGCACCACACCGTCTTCAGCCACGCGCTTGACCTGAACGATATGCGTCAGTTTGCCGAGCTGCACGACATCGAACTGACCGTGATTGATAACGACACCCGTCTGCCAGCCTTTAAAGACGCGCTGCGCTGGAACGAAGTCTATTACGGTTCAAAACGCTAAGCCCTGAATGCCCGGTGGCACTTCGTTTACCGGGCCTACGGTTCTGTAGGCCGGATAAGCGCAGCGCCATCCGGCAGGAGACGACAATGTTAGAAGATCTCAAACGTCAGGTACTCGAAGCCAACCTGGCGCTGCCAAAACATAACCTGGTGACCCTGACTTGGGGCAACGTCAGCGCCGTTGACCGGGAAAAAGGCGTGTTCGTGATCAAGCCTTCGGGCGTGGATTACACGGTGATGACCGCGGAAGATATGGTGGTGGTCAGCATCGAAACGGGTGAAGTGGTTGAAGGCAATAAAAAGCCCTCCTCCGATACACCCACTCACCGCCTGCTGTATCAGGCCTTCCCGACCATCGGTGGGATTGTGCATACCCATTCGCGTCACGCGACCATCTGGGCGCAGGCGGGCCAGCCAATTCCGGCCACCGGCACCACCCACGCGGACTACTTTTACGGCACCATTCCCTGCACGCGTCTGATGACCGATGCGGAGATCGGCGGTGAGTACGAATGGGAAACCGGGAACGTGATCGTCGAAACCTTCGAAAAACAGGGTATCGACGCGGCGCAAATGCCCGGCGTGCTGGTGCACTCCCACGGTCCGTTTGCCTGGGGTAAAAACGCGGAGGACGCGGTGCACAACGCGATCGTGCTGGAGGAAGTCGCCTACATGGGGATCTTCTGCCGCCAGCTGGCACCGCAGTTGCCGGATATGCAGCAAACCCTGCTCGATAAGCATTATCTGCGCAAGCACGGCGCGAAGGCGTACTACGGGCAGTAAAACATTGTCCGGTGGCGCTGCGCTTATCGGGCCTACGGATCCTGTTGGCCGGATAAGCGTAGCGCCATCCGGCAAAACAGGCACTGTATAAAACCCCAGCAAACACCCCTCAACCAGGCTATAATCAGGCCTGGTTTTGTTTTGTGGGATAGCGGCGTGGCACAGGCGCAAGAAGGCTTTTTACTGACCCGACACTGGCGGGATACCCCTCAGGGCACCGAGGTTGCGTTCTGGCTGGCGACGGATAACGGCCCGCTGCACGTTACCCTGCCGCCTCAGGAGTCCGTGGCGTTTATCCCTGAACACCACGTCGAGAAGGTAAAGCAGCTGCTGCGCGGTGAAAACGGCTGGCGCCTCACGCCTCTTGAGCTAAAAGACTTCCACCGCCAGCCGGTTTATGGCCTCTACTGTCGCGCCCATCGCCAGCTGATGCGCTATGAAAAATTGCTCCGCGAAGCGGGCGTGACGCTCTATGAAGCGGACATTCGCCCGCCGGAACGTTTTCTGATGGAGCGGTTTATCACCGCCCCCGTCTGGGTGGACGGCGCTGAGCAGAACGGTTGTCTCGTGAACGCGCGCCTGAAGCCTAACCCGCACTATCGCCCGCCGCTGAAGTGGGTCTCGCTGGATATCGAAACCACCCGTCACGGCGAGCTTTACTGCATCGGCCTTGAAGGCTGCGGGCAGCGGGTTGTCTATATGCTCGGGCCCCCGAACGGCGATGCGTCCGCGCTGGATTTTCATCTGGAATACGTTACCAGCCGACCACTGCTGCTGGAGAAGCTTAACCAGTGGTTTGCCGAGCACGACCCGGATGTATTGATCGGCTGGAACGTGGTGCAGTTTGACCTGCGCGTGTTGCAAAAACATGCCGAGCGGTACCGCATTCCCCTGACGTTAGGGCGCGGAAACACGGAGCTGGAGTGGCGAGAGCACGGTTTTAAGAACGGCGTATTCTTCGCACAGGCTAACGGTCGCCTGATAATCGACGGCATCGAGGCGCTGAAATCCGCCTTCTGGAACTTCTCTTCCTTCTCGCTGGAAGCGGTCGCCCAGGCGCTGCTCGGTGAAGGTAAATCCATCGACAATCCCTGGGACCGAATGGACGAGATCGACCGGCGCTTTAATGAGGATAAGCCGGCGCTCGCTACTTATAACCTGAAAGACTGTGAGCTGGTAACGCAGATTTTCCATAAAACCGAGATCATGCCCTTCCTGCTGGAACGCGCAACGGTAAACGGTCTCGCGGTCGACAGGCACGGCGGCTCGGTAGCGGCCTTCAGCCACCTCTATTTCCCGCGGATGCATCGGGCGGGCTATGTGGCCCCTAACCTCGGTGACGTGCCGCCGCAGGCCAGTCCCGGCGGTTACGTGATGGATTCACGGCCCGGGCTGTATGATTCGGTGCTGGTGCTGGATTATAAAAGTCTGTACCCGTCGATTATCCGCACATTTCTGATTGATCCGGTAGGGCTGGTCGAGGGGATGGCGCAGCCAGACGATGCGCACAGTACTGAAGGTTTTCTCGGGGCACGCTTCTCGCGCGAAAAACACTGCCTGCCTGAGATCGTGGGAAACATCTGGCACGGCCGCGACGAGGCAAAACGCCACGGCAACAAGCCGCTCTCACAGGCGCTGAAAATCATTATGAACGCCTTTTACGGGGTGCTGGGCACCAGCGCCTGCCGCTTCTTTGATCCGCGTCTGGCGTCGTCCATCACCATGCGCGGGCACGACATTATGCGCCAGACCAAAGCGTTGATTGAATCCCGGGGTTATGACGTTATTTATGGCGACACCGATTCCACCTTTGTCTGGCTGAAATCGGCCCATTCAGAAGACGACGCCGCGCAAATCGGCAAAGAACTGGTCGCCTTCGTGAACGCCTGGTGGCGCGAAAATTTGCAAAAAGAGCGGTTAACCAGCGCGTTAGAGCTGGAGTTTGAAACCCATTTTGCCCGCTTCTTAATGCCGACCATTCGCGGAACCGACCAGGGCAGCAAGAAGCGCTACGCCGGACTGATTCAGGAAGGCGACAAGCAGCGGATGGTGTTTAAAGGGCTGGAGACAGTGCGCACCGACTGGACGCCGCTGGCACAGCAGTTTCAGCAAACGCTTTATCTGCGGGTGTTCCGCAATGAGCCGTATCAGGACTACGTGCGCGAGACGATAGCCAGCCTGATGGCGGGCGAACTTGACGCGCAGCTGGTGTATCGCAAGCGCCTGCGCCGCCCGCTGGCGGAGTACCAGCGTAATGTTCCTCCGCACGTCCGCGCGGCGCGGCTGGCGGATGAAGAGAACGTTCGCCGGGGCCGCGCGCCGCAGTATCAGAACCGGGGAACGATCAAATACGTCTGGACAACGAACGGACCAGAACCCGTTGATTACCAGCAGTCTCCGCTCGATTACGATCACTACCTGACCCGCCAGCTTCAGCCTGTTGCGGAGGGAATTTTACCGTTCATCAACGACGACTTTGCTACACTAGTGACAGGACAACTTGGGCTATTTTGACGCGTGACGAAACCGTTGCCATCCAGTACCATAGCGCCCTTTCCATTCCCGGACCCATTTTTCGATGACCGTCTTTTTTGACGGGGTCGAACTATTGCCTGCAATTAAAGATTAGAGCCGAACAACTATGCCTTTTACACTTGGTCAACGCTGGATCAG
Organism: Enterobacter cloacae complex sp. XAL002; assembly: GCF_049236805.1. Classification (NCBI taxonomy): domain Bacteria; kingdom Pseudomonadati; phylum Pseudomonadota; class Gammaproteobacteria; order Enterobacterales; family Enterobacteriaceae; genus Enterobacter; species Enterobacter cloacae complex sp. XAL002. Next base: position 120,131 of record NZ_JBMKJN010000004.1, on the reverse strand, counting down.
CGATACAGAAAGCGAACTTGGATTAGGAACCGTCGTTGCCGTCGATGCGCGCATGGTTACCCTCCTTTTCCCTGCTACCGGTGAAAACCGCCTGTACGCTCGCAATGACTCCCCTGTTACCCGCGTAATGTTCAATCCGGGTGATACCGTGACCAGCCATGACGGCTGGCAACTGAAGGTTGAAGACGTAAAAGAAGAGAATGGACTGCTCGCCTACATCGGAACGCGTCTTGATACCGACGAGACAAATGTCATCCTGCGTGAAGTGCTGCTCGACAGCAAACTGGTGTTCAGCAAGCCGCAGGACCGTCTGTTTGCCGGGCAAATCGACCGAATGGATCGCTTCTCCCTGCGCTACCGCGCACGTAAGTTCCAGAGTGAGCAGTACCGCATGCCGTGGAGCGGCCTGCGCGGTCAGCGTACCAGCCTTATTCCCCATCAGCTGAATATCGCCCATGACGTGGGCCGTCGCCATGCGCCTCGCGTGCTGCTGGCTGACGAAGTGGGCCTGGGTAAAACCATCGAAGCAGGCATGATCCTGCACCAGCAGCTGCTCTCTGGCGCTGCCGAGCGCGTGCTGATTGTGGTGCCGGAAACGCTGCAACACCAGTGGCTGGTTGAAATGCTGCGCCGCTTTAACCTGCGCTTCTCCCTGTTCGACGATGAGCGCTATGCCGAAGCCCAGCACGACGCGGACAACCCGTTTGAAACCGAACAGCTGGTCATTTGTTCCCTGGACTTCGTGCGCCGCAGCAAGCAGCGCCTGGAGCATCTGTGCGACGCTGAATGGGATCTGATGGTCGTCGACGAAGCGCATCACCTCGTCTGGAGCGAAGACGCGCCAAGCCGTGAATACATGGCGATTGAGCAGCTTGCCGAGCGCGTACCGGGCGTTCTGCTCCTGACCGCCACGCCGGAGCAGCTGGGTCTTGAGAGCCACTTCGCCCGTCTACGTCTGCTCGATCCCAACCGTTTCCACGATTTTGAGCAGTTTGTTGAAGAGCAGAAAAACTACCGCCCGGTGGCGGACGCCGTCGCGCTGCTGCTGGCCGGTAATCGTCTCTCTAATGATGAGCTTAACACTCTCAGCGATCTGATTGGCGAGCAGGATATTGAGCCGCTGCTTCAGGCCGCGAACAGCGACAGCGATAATGCGGGATCCGCGCGTAAAGAGCTGATCGACATGCTGATGGATCGCCACGGTACCAGCCGCGTGCTGTTCCGTAACACCCGTAACGGCGTGAAAGGCTTCCCGAAACGCGAGCTGCACACCATCAAACTGCCGCTGCCGACCCAGTACCAGACGGCGATTAAAGTCTCCGGCATTATGGGTACCCGTAAATCTGCGGAAGATCGCGCGCGCGACATGCTCTACCCGGAGCAGATTTATCAGGAATTCGAAGGCGACACCGGCACCTGGTGGAATTTCGATCCGCGCGTGGAGTGGTTGATGGGCTACCTCACCGCTCACCGTTCCCAGAAAGTGCTGGTGATCTGCGCCAAAGCCGCTACCGCATTGCAGCTGGAGCAGGTTCTGCGTGAGCGCGAAGGCATTCGCGCCGCCGTGTTCCACGAAGGCATGTCCATAGTTGAGCGCGATCGTGCAGCAGCCTGGTTTGGTGAAGAGGACAGCGGCGCGCAGGTTCTGCTGTGCTCTGAAATCGGTTCTGAAGGCCGTAACTTCCAGTTCGCCAGCAATCTGGTGATGTTCGATCTGCCGTTTAACCCGGATCTGCTGGAGCAGCGTATCGGCCGTCTGGATCGTATCGGGCAGGCGCACGATATTCAGATCCACGTGCCGTATCTGGAGAAAACCGCCCAGTCGGTGCTGGTGCGCTGGTACCACGAAGGGCTGGACGCGTTTGAACACACCTGCCCGACCGGCCGCACCATTTACGATCAGGTCCATGGCGATCTGATCGGTTACCTGGCCGCGCCTGAAAATAGTGAGGGCTTTGATGAGCTGATCAAATCCTGCCGTGAGAAGCACGACGCACTGAAAGCGCAGCTGGAGCAGGGTCGCGATCGCCTGCTGGAGATCCACTCCAACGGCGGTGAAAAAGCGCAGCAGCTGGCCGAAAGCATTGAAGAGCAGGACGACGACACCAGCCTGATCAGCTTCTCCATGAATCTGTTCGACATCGTCGGTATAAACCAGGACGATCGCGGCGAGAACATGATCGTGCTGACCCCGTCCGATCATATGCTGGTGCCGGATTTCCCGGGCCTGCCGGAAGACGGCTGCACAATCACCTTTGAGCGTGATGTGGCGCTGTCCCGCGAAGACGCACAGTTCATTACCTGGGAGCACCCGCTGATCCGCAACGGTCTGGATCTGATCCTCTCCGGCGATACCGGCAGCAGCACCATTTCCCTGTTGAAGAACAAAGCCTTGCCTGTGGGCACGCTGCTGGTGGAGCTGATCTACGTTGTGGAAGCGCAGGCGCCGAAACAGCTTCAGCTTAACCGCTTCCTCCCGCCAACGCCGGTGCGTCTGCTGCTGGATAAAAACGGTACGAATCTGGCCGGCCAGGTGGAGTTTGAAAGCTTCAACCGTCAGTTGAGCGCGGTGAACCGCCATACCGGCAGCAAGCTGGTGAATGCGGTGCAACAGGACGTGCATGCCATTCTGCAACTGGGTGAAACCCAGGCCGAAAAAGCGGCCAGAGTGCTGATTGATGCGGCGCGCAGCGAAGCCGATGAGAAGCTTTCTGCCGAGCTGTCGCGTCTGGAAGCGTTGAAAGCGGTGAACCCGAACATTCGTGACGATGAGCTGGCCGCAATTGAGAGCAACCGCCAGCAGGTGCTGGAAAGTCTGAATCAGGCCGGATGGCGTCTCGACGCCCTGCGTCTTATCGTTGTGACGCATCAGTAAGCGGAGCGCAAAATGGTAATGGAGCCCTACAATCCCCCGATGGATCCGTGGCTGGTCATTCTGTATCAGGACGAACACATTATGGTGGTTAACAAGCCGAGCGGCCTGTTGTCCGTGCCGGGGCGTCTGGAAGAGCATAAAGACAGCGTGATGACGCGTATCCAGCGCGATTATCCCCAGGCCGAGTCTGTCCATCGTCTGGATATGGCGACCAGCGGCGTGATTGTGGTGGCTCTTAATAAGGCGGCAGAACGTGAGCTGAAGCGTCAGTTCCGCGAGCGCGAGCCGAAGAAGCAGTATGTCGCCCGCGTGTGGGGCCATCCGGCGCAGGCGGAAGGGCTGGTGGATTTACCGCTGATTTGCGACTGGCCGAACCGGCCAAAGCAGAAGGTGTGTTATGAAACCGGCAAGGCTGCGCAGACCGAGTATGAAGTGCTGGAGTACGCGCCGGATAATACCGCGCGCGTCCTGCTGAAGCCGATTACCGGGCGCTCCCATCAGCTGCGTGTGCATATGCTTGCGATGGGTCACCCGATTCTGGGTGACAGATTCTATGCGCCGCCGGAAGCGCTGGCGTTAGCGCCGCGCCTGCAACTGCATGCGCAGACGCTCACCATCACCCACCCTGCTTTCTGCAACGCCATGACGTTCAAAGCCCCGGTGGACTTCTGAAAAAATGGCCCGACACTGTCGGGCCATTTTTTTATTTAAAACCTTTCTGCTCTTTAATCAGCTCGTAGGCTTTCTGGATTTCCTGCGCTTTCTGTTTCGCCATCTCCATCATCTCAGGCGGCAGGCCTTTCGCCACCAGCTTATCCGGATGGTGCTCGCTCATCAGCTTACGATAGGCGCGTTTGATGGTCGTGACATCGTCAGAGGGCTTCACGCCGAGGACATTACAGGCATCTTCAAGCGTAGGGCCACGCTGCGCCTGCTGCCACCCGCCACCGGACGATTGCTGTTGATAACCGCCGCCAAAGTGCGCGCCGCCCTGCATCATGCGCAGGAACTGATCGAACTGCATGCGGGAAATGCCCAGCTCTTCAGCAATCACATACAGGACGTCCCGTTCATTCGGATGCAGAGAGCCATCCGCGAAGGCGGCCTGGATTTGAATTTCCAGAAACATCCGAATTAAATCAAAGCGCCCGAAGCAGATGCTACGGAACTGCCGCATTTTTTCACGCAGCGGGTAGTTATCCGCTTTACCAATCCGGAATGCATTCTGCGCCGCGACGCGGGATTCGCCGTGCAGATTCATGCGATCCATAAAGACGCTGGCAACCTGAATATCGGCTTCCGTTACGCGCCCTTTTGATTTGGTTAAGTGCCCCATCACCTCGAAGGTGGTGGAGAAAAAGAGTGACTGGCGCTCGCGCTGGTTGGCAAACCAGGCCATTTTGCGGCTGCGTGCTTTATCAAACATATGGCCGATAATGAGGCCAAGAACAACACCCCAGAATCCGGCACCCATAATAATTGCGAACGCAACGCCGATTATTTTACCCCAATACTGCATATACTCCCCGAATGGTCATGTTCCTGGCCGACGCAACGCCATCATTACAGTGGTCGCGCCACGGTCAATTGAGGGACATCGCCTATAATTTGCATTATCATACTCGTCATTCGATAGCGAGCCTAACACTCTGGCGCGCAAACGGGCAGGATTAACGCTGGTACTGCGCTGATGAGTAAGATAGTCTCTGAGCGTTTGTAAGCCGTAGCCACTGATGACGGAACAATAAAATACAACGTATGAAAAAACGTATCCCCACCCTTCTGGCCACAATGATTGGCACCGCCCTGTACAGCCAACAGGGGCTCGCAGCCGATCTCGCCTCGCAGTGTATGCTTGGCGTCCCAAGTTACAATCGCCCACTGGTGAAAGGCGATACGAATGACTTACCCGTCACCATTAATGCCGACAGCGCAAAAGGTAATTATCCTGACAATGCAACCTTTACGGGCAATGTCGATATTAACCAGGGAAACAGCCGTCTGCTGGCTGACGAAGTGCAATTGCACCAGAAGCAGCCGGAAGGTGCTCAGGCGCCTGTCCGTACGGTGGATGCGCTGGGTAATGTGCACTATGACGACAATCAGGTCATCCTGAAAGGTCCGAAAGCCTGGTCGAATCTGAATACCAAAGACACCAACGTCTGGGAAGGTGATTATCAGATGGTCGGTCGTCAGGGGCGCGGTACCGCAGACCTGATGAAGCAGCGCGGCGAGAACCGCTACACCATTCTCGAAAACGGCTCGTTTACGTCCTGTTTGCCAGGGTCAAATACCTGGAGCGTTGTGGGCAGCGAAGTGATCCACGACCGTGAAGAACAGGTTGCAGAGATCTGGAACGCCCGTTTTAAACTCGGCCCGGTGCCCATTTTCTATAGTCCTTACCTGCAACTGCCTGTGGGTGACAAACGTCGTTCAGGCTTCCTGATCCCGAACGCCAAGTACAGCACGTCGAACTACTTTGAGTTCTACCTGCCGTACTACTGGAACATTGCGCCCAACATGGACGCCACGATCACGCCGCACTACATCCATAAGCGCGGTAACATCATGTGGGAGAACGAATTCCGCTATCTGACCAAAGCGGGCGCGGGCCTGATGGAGTTTGATTATCTGCCATCAGATAAGGTGTTCCAGGACGAACATCCGAGCGAAGGTGATAAGCACCGCTGGATGTACTACTGGAAGCACGCCGGGGTATTGGATCAGGTGTGGCGCTTCAACATCGACTACACCAAAGTCAGCGATCCGTATTACTTCAACGACTTCGACTCTAAATACGGGTCCAGTACCGACGGTTACGCCACGCAGAAATTCAGCGTGGGCTACGCCATTGAGAATTTTGACGCGACGGTGTCGACCAAGCAGTTCCAGGTATTTGATACGCAATCGCGTAGTACCTATGGTGCAGAGCCGCAGCTGGACGTGAACTGGTACCAGAACGATGTGGGTCCTTTCGACACGCACGTTTACGCTCAGGCGGTCCATTTCGTCAACACCAACTCGGATATGCCGGAATCAACGCGTCTGCATATCGAGCCGACGATCAATCTGCCGTGGTCAAACGACTGGGCAAGCCTGAATACCGAAGCCAAGCTGATGGCCACCCACTATCAGCAGAAAAATCTGGAATGGTATAACAAACGCTATGGCACCGATCTTGAAGAGTCGGTAAACCGTACGCTTCCGCAATTCAAAATGGACGGGAAGCTGATTTTCGAACGTGACATGGCTCTTCTCGCGGATGGATACACCCAGACGCTTGAGCCACGTATGCAGTATCTGTACGTGCCTTATCGCGATCAGAGCAAAATTCAAAACTACGATTCGTCCTTCCTGCAATCAGACTACAGCGGCCTGTTCCGGGATCGTACCTACGGCGGCCTTGACCGTATTGCGTCTGCTAACCAGTTAACGACCGGCGTCACAACGCGCGTTTATGATGATGCTGCCGTTGAACGTTTTAACGTTTCTGTTGGTCAAATCTACTATTTCACCGAGTCTCGTACCGGTGATGACGACATTAACTGGGAGAAAGACAACAAAACGGGCTCACTGGTATGGGCGGGCGACACCTACTGGCGTATGACGGATCGTTGGGGTCTGCGCGGTGGTGTTCAGTACGATACACGACTGGACAATATCGCGACGGGCAGCGCTGCCATCGAATATCGTCGTGATGAAGATCGCATGTTGCAGTTGACGTACCGTTACGCCAGCCCGGAGTATATCCAGGCGACATTGCCAAACTATGCGAATACAGACCAATACAAAGACGGTATTTCACAGGTGGGTACCGCCGCGAGCTGGCCTATCGCCGATCGTTGGTCAGTCGTCGGAGCCTACTACTATGACACGAATGCCCAAAAACCTGCTGACCAGATGCTGGGTCTGCAATATAACTCCTGCTGTTACGCAATACGTGTCGGTTACGAACGCAAACTTAACGGCTGGGATACGCAAAACAGTCAGGGCAAATACGATAACGTGATTGGCTTTAATATCGAGTTGCGCGGCCTGAGCTCTAACTACGGTCTGGGCACGCAGCAGATGCTGCGCTCGAACATTCTGCCGTATCGTAGTTCATTGTAATGTGCTTGATTTACAACGTAATCCGCTTTGCGGTTAATTGAAATGGAAAAAGTATGAAGAACTGGAAAACGCTGCTACTCGGTGTCGCTATGGTTGCGAATACCAGCTTCGCGGCCCCACAGGTTGTCGATAAAGTCGCGGCTGTGGTTAACAACGGCGTCGTGCTTGAAAGTGACGTTGACGGTTTGATGAAATCTGTAAAGCTCAACTCGGGCCAGGCAGGTCAACAACTTCCGGATGACGCTACGCTGCGCCACCAGATCCTGGAACGTCTGATCATGGATCAGATTGTCCTGCAAATGGGCCAGAAAATGGGTGTGAAGATCTCTGACGAGCAGCTCGATCAGGCGATCGCTAACATTGCAAAGCAGAACAACATTACCCCGGACCAGATGCGTAGCCGCCTGGCCTATGACGGCATCAGCTATGCCACCTACCGTAATCAGATCCGTAAAGAGATGCTGATTTCAGAAGTGCGTAACAATGAAGTCCGTCGCCGCGTCACCATCCTGCCTCAGGAAGTGGATGCCCTGGCGAAACAGGTGGGTAATCAGAATGATGCCAGCACTGAACTTAACCTGAGCCACATCCTGATCCCACTGCCGGAAAACCCAACCTCCGATCAGGCGGCTGAGGCGGAAAGTCAGGCGCGCGCTATCGTTGAGCAGGCGCGTAATGGCGATGACTTCGGCAAACTGGCGATCACCTACTCTGCTGACCAGCAGGCGCTGAAAGGCGGCCAGATGGGCTGGGGCCGTATTCAGGAGCTGCCATCCCTGTTTGCCCAGGCGCTGAGCACGGCGAAGAAAGGCGACATCGTCGGTCCAATCCGTTCCGGTGTGGGCTTCCACATTCTGAAAGTGAACGACCTGCGCGGTCAGAGCCAGAACATTTCGGTTACCGAAGTGCATGCGCGCCATATCCTGCTCAAACCGTCTCCGATCATGACTGACGATCAGGCCCGTGCGAAGCTGGAACAGATCGCCGCAGACATCAAGAGCGGTAAAACCACCTTCGATAAAGCGGCAAAAGAGTTCTCTCAGGATCCTGGCTCTGCAAACCAGGGCGGTGACCTGGGTTGGGCGGCAGCGGATATTTACGATCCAGCTTTCCGCGATGCGTTAATGAAGCTGAATAAGGGTCAGATGAGCGCGCCAGTGCACTCCTCCTTCGGCTGGCATCTGATCCAGCTGATGGACACGCGCAACGTGGATAAAACCGACGCGGCGCAGAAAGATCGTGCGTATCGGATGCTGTTTAACCGTAAGTTCTCTGAAGAAGCCGCAACCTGGATGCAGGAACAACGCGCCAGCGCTTACGTGAAAGTGTTGAGCAACTAATGAAACCGCATCGTGTTGTGATCACTCCCGGCGAACCCGCCGGGATTGGGCCTGACCTTGTGGTTCAGCTCGCCCAGCGCAGCTGGCCGGTAGAGTTGGTTGTTTGCGCAGATGCAACACTGTTACAAGACCGGGCAGCCTTGCTCGGTCTGCCTTTAACGCTCCTCCCTTACGTTGAAGGCCAACAGCCCGCACCGCAGCAGGCTGGTACTCTCACCCTGCTTTCAGTTCCGCTCCGTGCACCTGTTGTCCCCGGTGAGTTACACATCGAAAACGGCCACTACGTTGTCGAGACGCTGGCGCGCGCCTGTGACGGTTGCCTTCAGGGCGAATTTGCAGCCCTGATCACCGGTCCGGTGCATAAAGGCGTAATCAACGACGCGGGCATTCCGTTTACCGGGCATACCGAATTTTTCGAAGAGCGTTCGCACAGCCCGAAAGTGGTGATGATGCTGGCAACCGAAGCAATGCGCGTTGCGCTGGTAACAACGCACCTGCCGATCAAAGCCATTCCGGATGCCATTACGCCTGAACTCCTGCGTGAGATCATTGGCATTTTGCATCACGATCTGCAAACCAAATTCGGTATTCCGCAGCCGCATGTGCTGGTTTGCGGCCTGAATCCGCACGCGGGTGAGGGCGGACATATGGGCACTGAAGAGATCGACACCATCATTCCGGTGCTTGAGGAGATGCGGGCGAAGGGGATGAACCTCAGCGGGCCACTGCCTGCCGACACCCTTTTCCAGCCCAAATACCTGGATAAAGCCGATGCCGTACTCGCGATGTACCACGATCAGGGTCTGCCCGTGCTAAAATACCAGGGATTTGGTCGCGGGGTGAATATCACCCTCGGCTTACCCTTTATTCGAACGTCCGTTGACCACGGTACTGCGCTGGATCTGGCAGGCCAGGGAAAAGCGGATGTCGGCAGTTTTATCACGGCGCTTAATCTCGCCATCAAAATGATTGTTAATACTCAATGACTAATCGAGTCCATCAGGGCCACTTAGCCCGTAAACGCTTCGGGCAAAACTTCCTCAACGATCAGTTTGTGATCGACAGTATCGTTTCTGCCATTAATCCGCAGAAAGGCCAGGCCATGGTCGAAATCGGCCCGGGTCTTGCCGCGCTGACCGAGCCGGTAGGCGAACGCCTTGACGAACTGACCGTTATCGAACTCGACCGCGATCTGGCCGCGCGTCTGCAAACGCACCCTTTCCTCGGGCCGAAGCTGACGATTTATCAGCAGGATGCGATGACCATGAACTTTGGCGAACTGTCAGAAAAAATGGGACAGCCGCTGCGCGTGTTCGGTAACCTGCCGTACAACATCTCCACCCCGCTGATGTTCCATCTGTTTAGCTATACTGATGCCATTGCCGACATGCACTTCATGTTGCAAAAAGAGGTCGTTAACCGTCTGGTTGCAGGGCCGAACAGTAAAGCGTATGGTCGTTTAAGCGTGATGGCGCAATATTACTGCAACGTGATCCCGGTATTAGAAGTGCCGCCTTCCGCGTTCACGCCACCACCAAAAGTGGATTCTGCGGTTGTGCGCCTGGTGCCACATAAAACGATGCCGTATCCGGTCAAAGACCTGCGCGTGCTGAGCCGTATCACGACTGAAGCCTTTAACCAGCGCCGTAAAACGATTCGTAACAGCCTTGGCAATCTGTTTACCGTTGACGTGTTAGCTGAGTTGGGCATCGACCCGGCAATGCGTGCGGAAAATATTTCCGTAGAGCACTACTGCAAGCTGGCTAATTACATCAGCGACAATGCGCCGCCGAAGGAGAGCTAAGCCATGATTGATTCGCCCCGCGTCTGTGTTCAGGTTCAAAGCGTCTACATTGAGTCCCAATCCACACCGGATGAAGAACGTTTTGTCTTTGCTTATACCGTAACCATTCGCAATCTGGGGCGGATGCCTGTGCAACTGCTCGGGCGCTACTGGCTTATCACCAACGGCAATGGCCGCGAAATTGAAGTCCAGGGTGAAGGTGTGGTCGGCGAACAACCCCATATCGCCCCTGGCGAAGAGTATCAGTACACCAGCGGTGCGGTCATTGAAACGCCACTGGGTACCATGCAAGGCCATTACGAAATGGTCGATGCCGACGGTAATGCTTTCCGCATTGCTATTCCTGTGTTCCGTCTCGCCGTACCTACACTTATTCATTAATCTAATGTCTACATATCTGATTGGCGACGTTCACGGTTGCTACGATGAACTGATCGCATTATTAAAACAGGTCGATTTTACTCCCGGGCAGGACACGCTCTGGCTTACAGGCGATTTAGTGGCGCGCGGCCCTGGCTCCCTTGACGTCCTGCGTTACGTCAAATCTCTGGGCGACAGCGTGCGGCTGGTACTGGGCAACCACGATCTGCATCTGCTGGCCGTATACGCCGGGATCAGCCGTAATAAGCCGAAAGATCGCATTACCCCCCTGCTGGAAGCACCGGATGCCGATGAGTTGCTCAACTGGCTGCGTCGCCAGCCACTGCTACAGATTGACGAAGAGAAAAAGCTGGTGATGGCTCATGCCGGCATCACGCCTCAGTGGGATCTTGAGACGGCAAAAACCTGCGCGCGCGACGCCGAAGCGGTGCTGGCGAGCGACTCCTACCCGTTCTTCCTCGATGCGATGTACGGCGACATGCCGAATAACTGGAGTGATGACCTCAGCGGCCTGGCGCGGCTACGTTTTATCACCAATGCTTTTACGCGGATGCGCTACTGCTTCCCGAACGGGCAGCTGGATATGTATTGCAAAGATACGCCGGAAAAAGCCCCTGCGCCGCTTAAGCCATGGTTTGCGATTCCGGGCCCCGTGACAAACGAATTTAGCGTGGTATTTGGGCACTGGGCATCACTGGAAGGAAAAGGCACCCCGGAAAATATCTATGCGCTGGATACCGGATGCTGCTGGGGCGGGGATTTAACCTGCTTACGCTGGGAAGATAAAACCTACTTTGTCCAGCCATCCAACCGACAGCTGGATTTAGGCGAGGGAGAGGCGGTCGCCTCCTGAAGATGTTTATCCTCTCCCTTTGGGGAGAGGATAAAAACGTTAACGACGTTCCAGAATTTCGAAGCAGTAGCTGTGCGAGTTCTGCGCATCCGCATCGTGAAACTCACTGAATACGGACTCCCACTCGTCCGGATCGTAATCCGGAAAATGGGTATCCCCTTCCACTTCCGCATCAATGTGCGTCAGATACAGTTTCTGCGCTTTTGGCAGGAACTGCTCATACACGCGACCACCACCGATCACCATGATCTCTTCGGCATCGCCGCAGGCGGCAATCGCTTCATCAACGGATTTCACCCACTGCACGCGATCGTCAGTGCCCGGCTGGCTACTGATCACAATATTCTTACGACCCGGCAATGGACGACCAATCGACTCCCAGGTCAGGCGGCCCATCACTACCGGCTTGTTTAACGTAGTACGTTTAAACCATGCGAGATCGGCAGGCAGGTTCCACGGCATGGCGTTTTCCATGCCGATAACGCGGTCTACCGCCAGCGCTGCAATCAGACTGATCATTGAAAATTTCCCGGATGCAAAAAATTGCCGCCACTATACGGAAAGCTTAATCTTTCGTCGACTGGCGGCAGGGTAAAGAATTAGAAATTTTTTAATATTGCTGGCAACTCCACTTCACGCAGAGGGTTTACTCTCCGGTTCATCCGCAGGATCACCGGTATGCTTGCCCTCTTCCGTCCCTTGCCAGCCGTGGCGCTGAACCAGCGACAGGTGATTACGATCCTCGTTGATGATTTCCGTCAGCATGGTGCTGGTGCGTTTAAACACCGCTGCGCGTTCGGTTGCCGTACTGCTCGCCATCGCCACCATCTCTTCCACCATCTCATGGTTAAAGCGGCGGAACAGATCGGCACGTTCACGCGCTTCATACGCACCAAGCCCCAGACTTTCCAGCGCCATGCGGCCAGATTTGAGCGCCCCTTCGAAGGTTTCACGTTCAGGGGCTGCCACCCCCGCCTGACGCAGCTGGATGTAGTGATCCACATCGCGCGCACGGGAGATAATGGTCAGATGCGGAAAATGCTCTTTAACCAGCTCAACCATCTGCATGCTGGTCTCAGGATCGTCGATGGCGTTAATCAGCACCTCGGCTTTCGCCGCCCCGGCGGATTCCAGCAGGTCCGCCCGGGTCGCATCACCATAAAACACTTTCATATCGAATTTACGCAGCGTATCAACATGGTCAGGATCGTGATCGAGGATAACCATTTTCACACCGCTGGAGAGCAGTAAACGGCCGGCGATCTGCCCGAAGCGGCCAAATCCGGCGATGATCACGCGAGGCTGCTCCTCGTCGATCTCATCGGCTTCTCGCTCCTGTTCGCTTCCCGTTTTTTCCAGACGCGTCAGCAGCACTAGCAGAATTGGCGTTGCGGCCATCGACAGCGCGACCGCCAGGGTCAGCGCTTTTGCCCATTCCGGATCGAGTACATTTGCCATTTGCGCTGCGCCAAAGACCACGAAAGCAAACTCACTCCCCTGCCCCAGCAGCACAGCAAACCAGCGGCGTTGCGGTTTTGGCACGTTTAACGGTCGGGCAATCAGCCACAGCATCGCCATTTTAATGACCAGGAAACCCACCAGCAGAATGATGATGCGCAGCGGGTGGGTTACCAGCGTCCCGAAGTCGATAGACATCCCGACGCCGATGAAAAACAGCCCAAGCAGCAATCCTTTAAACGGCTCGATATCGCTTTCCAGCGCGTGACGATATTCGGAGCTTGCCAGTAAGACCCCTGCGAGGAAAGCGCCCATCGCCATCGACAGCCCAGCCTCTTCAAGCAGCAATCCAAAACCAAACACCAGGAATAACGCAACGGCGCTGAATACTTCGCGCAGGCCAGAGCGAGCCACAAAGCGCAGCAACGGACGCGTTACGTAGCGCCCCAGAAGAATTACCAGCGCCAGCGCACCGACAACCTTCAGCGCAGATAAGGCAAATGCCCCCAGCGTCGTTGATGCGCCGCTGGTTGCCAGCAGCGGGATCATCGCTACCAGCGGGATGGCGGCAATATCCTGGAACAGCAGTACGGAGAAGGTGCTGCGCCCCATTTGCGAGACCGTCAGGTTACGTTCGTTCATTGCCTGCATGGCAATCGCCGTCGAGGAGAGCGCCAGCGTCATGCCAATCAGCTCTGCGACTTTCCACTCAATCCCCAGCAAAATGCAGAACCCGCCCAACAGCAGACCGCAGGCCAGCATTTGCAAAGCGCCACCGCCAAACACCGAGGCGCGCAGTTTCCACAGCCGCTGCGGATCCAATTCCAGGCCAATCACAAACAGCATCAGCACCACGCCGATTTCCGCAAAATGCAGGATTGACTCGGCATCCGTCACCAGCCGAAAGCCCCAGGGGCCAATCACACACCCGGCAATCAGATAGCCGAGCACCGAGCCCAGCCCCAGACGGACCGCCACGGGCACAATTAATGCCGCCGCGCCGAGGTAAATCAGCGCCTGTATCATCGTATGGCTATCCATTGTGCCCCTCCTGCCACTCGAGTAAGCGTTGTTTGTAGTGACGAGCCTGCGCCTGCAAGGTTTCATCGTCGCAGATAAAGGTACAGTGCATTGCAAAAGGCGGAAGCCAGTTCAGGCCACAGTAAAGGGCGGTAGCCTGGAGCGGCTGCGCCAGCACGTCAAATCCGGGGAAAGCGCCAATCTCAAAGTGGCTTTCACCCCCACCGGTGGTTACAGCCCACATCAGGCTTTTTCCCTGAAGCGCTTTGCCGTTGTGTCCGTATGCCCAACCGTGCGACAAGACTTTGTCGATCCACAATTTCAGCAGCGGAGGTGTGCTGTACCACTGCATCGGATGCTGCCAGACGATCAGATCGGCACGAGAGAGCGCCTCCTGTTCGGCGGCGACATCGATACTGAAATCAGGATAGAGTTGATAGAGGGAACGTATCTCAACGTTTTCGAGCGTCCTTGCCTGCTCAAGCATCCGTTTATTCGCATGCGAATGTTGCGGATAGGGATGCGCATAAATTATCAGAACCATGAATATGCCTGTCTTTTACTTTTCTTGTAGCATTGAGTGTAGACAGTTACCACCCCGACTTAAAGGGGCTATCTAACGGTTAAAAGTAAAACGCAAGTATTGGCAACCCATCCCACCTTACCAGCGACAGTGGCGCTAAACACGAAGAGCGATACGCGAGACAAATTCATCCTACAAAATAGTTATGGCCATTCATATTATCAACAGATATTTTTAGCGAAACTTAAGTCATTATTTAATAAATCAACCTGTACATAACCTATTGAAAAAATAATAATTTTATGCTTTTTTGTTTTAAGCTCACGCTTTAAGACGGACTAAATACGTTTTACGCACGTTATCTAATGTTCCTTCTCACTCAAATGGATGTGTACATGAGCAACAATTTCTTTAGATTAAATCATACAACCAAAACTCTTGGAAAGATATTTCCTGCCTTGTTGATATGCACCCCTGCGGTTGCATTTTCTGCAACGATTGACCAATCAACTTCTGTTCCTCAAGATTTCTCAGCCGATGCTGAATATATTATTAATAAAAACGTGACGATCTCCTCCGCTGGTAGTGAAGCGGCGGTATCGGTCTCTGGGTTTACTCTCACCAATGTCACTAACGAAGGGAATATTTCTGGCACGGGAAATGGCCTGAATATAAATACTGGTGTACAGCGCATTGTAATTAATAACGACATCGGCGCAACCATTTCCTCCACCACCGCGAATGCGGTGAATATTCAGTCACTACTCGGTGATTTTAATAACAGTGGAAACATTACTGGCTCGGAAAATGGCATTTTTGTCAGTGAAAACTCCTCCGCATTAAATATTACCAATACCAGCACCGGAACGATAAAAGGAAAAACAGGTCTTAGTACTCAGGTTGGCATTGGCATTAATAACAGTGGCGAAATTATCGGTACAAACGGTGATGCTATTACGGCAAATGATGGCAACACTAAGATTTTTAACAGTGCCACTGTGCAGGGAACCCAGTACGGAATCAATGTAAAAGATACAGCAAAATTAGATATCAAAAATAGCGGAACGATTAGTGGTGAAACAAACGCTATTATGTTTGCCAGCGATAAAAATAACACGCTACTGCTCGACACTGGCTCCAACCTCATCGGTGACGTAATATCCACAAATTCCAGAGGAAATACCCTGACGTTGATCGGCACCGGTACGGAAGACAGTAACTTCGTGGGTCTGAATGAAGGCGACGGTTTTGCCAGCGTAAAAATGGAGGGTGAAAGCTGGGCACTGTCGGGCGATCTCGACATTATTGGCTCTGGCGACTCCTTGCTGATAGAGACTGGCGCGTTAACCCTGTCGGGTGCGGTATCGAATACCGGTAATACGCGGGTGGCCAAAGACGCCTCGCTGCAACTGGGCGATGGCGAAAAAACTGCGACGCTCAGCGGTGGGCTCACCAACAATGGTACCGTCATTTTTAATCAGGGTAGCGATTTCACTTTCGCCACCGACATGACCGGTAGCGGTAACGTCGAAAAAGTTGATTCCAACACGCTGACCCTGACAGGCAAAAATAGCTATACAGGGAATACGGTTCTGCACGGTGGCACCACGCTGGTCTCCACCGGAGCAACGCTCGGCGTCAAGGGCAGTAACGCCACCGTTACCGTTGAAAACGGCGCGACCTTTGCCACCGCAGGCGAAGTGAACAACAACATCGCGATTCTTAGCGGCGGTACGCTGGCGGCATGGAATGCAGTCCAGGGTAACTCCACGCTCAGCGCTTCCGGTGTTGATACCATCAACGGCAACGTGGCTAATGGCGGCACGCTGTTGCTGAGTGCGGCTGATAATAGCGTTGGCAATAATTTTACGATTAATGGCGACTACACCGGCTCTGACGGTAGCCAGATTGTGATGAACAGCACTCTGGGTGAAGATAACTCACCAACTGACCACCTCACCATTACGGGCAGCAGCTTCGGTCAGTCCGGCGTCAGCATTACCAACATTGGCGGCGCAGGCGCGCAAACCATTAACGGTATGGAAATTGTCAGCATTGGCGGCAGTTCCGAAGCCCAGCTGACGCTGGCAAAACCGGTCGTCGCAGGCGCCTGGGAATATAACCTCTACCAGCACAGTGACGGAAACTGGTATCTGGAATCAAAGGCGACGCCTTCTGATGATCCTTCCGACGACACCGATGACGGTGGCAATAATGATGACGGCGGTAACACCGACGGCGGTGGCAACACCGATGACGGTGGTAACACCGATGACGGTGGTAACACAGATGACGGTGGTAACGCCGATGATGGTGGTAACACCGACAACGGCGGCAACACTGACAACGGCGACAACACCGATAACGGCGGCAACACTGACAACGGTGGCAACACCGATAACGGCGGCAACACTGACAACGGCGGCAACACCGATAACGGCGGCAACACCGATAACGGCGGCAACACCGATAACGGCGGTAACAGTGCCCCGGAAGTTATGGCACCTGAAGTGGGTGCTTACTTAGGTAACTACCTTGCCGCGCAGAGCATGTTCCTGCATAAGCGCGACGATCGCGACCAGCTCACTTTCCGCAATGAAGACGATCTGAACACCTGGATGTACGTTAAGGGTCGCTATCATGAGAACGATGCGGGTGGCGATAAAGTCAGCTACGACACCACCACCACCGTTCTGCAAGTCGGCAGCGATTTCATGAGCAAGCCAATGGATAACGGCATCCTGCGTGCCGGTGGTATGTTCGGTGCAGGCCAGGCGAAGACCCACTCTGATGCGAAGCACAACGTGCGTGACGCACAGGGTAAAGTTGATGGATTCAATGTTGGGCTGTACGCCACCTGGCAGGAAGATCAGAAATTACGTCTGGGCAGCTACGTTGATACCTGGGCCGCTTATAGCTGGTACAACAACAAAGTCACCAGCAATCGTAACGATGAAGATTACGATAGCGAAGGTTTCGCCGCGTCTGTTGAAGTCGGCCACGCGTGGGTTATCCAGTCTGAAAATGAACGTACATGGAAGATCGAGCCACAGGCGCAGGTGATCTACAGCTATCTCGATCAGGAAAATCACACCGATCGCGACGGCGTACGCGTAACCACGCTGGACAATGACAGCGTCTTTGGTCGTCTTGGCGTTAAAGCAAGCTACTTCCAGCAGAAGGACGTCAAGGCCTGGCAGCCATACGTCGCAGTTAACTGGTTGAAAGGTGCTGGTCAAAACGATCTGGCATTCAATGACGAAACCGTCAGCAACGATACGCCAGAAGATCGTGGTCAGTTAGAGCTGGGCGTAACCGGCAACCTGAACGAAACCACAACGATCTCCCTGCGTGCCAGCGGTGAGTGGGGTGAAAACAGCTATGCCGCTTACGGCGGTCATATTTTGTTAAACCATCGCTGGTAATCGATCATTCTGACGCAAAAAAAGCAGTGGCATGTGCCACTGCTTTTTTTTAGTTATCCAGCTCACCCATTGATTTAACCTGGTCACGGTTAATCTGTTCAGTTTGACCGGTATCGGCGTTTTTGTACGATACCAGACCGGTATCGTCATCCACCTGCGGTTTCCCGTCAGTAACGATAGTTTTACCATCGGTGGTTTTTACGGCCTGATTTGACGAACAGCCCGCCACGGTGAACATTGCAGTGGCAGCCAGAACGGAAGCGATCAGTAGTTTATTTTGCATGGTGTTTTCCCCTGCTCTCAGTTGAATTTTCGTTATCGACCTAACCATTTTAGGCTAACTGACTGAAAGCGGATGAAAAACCAGAAGGTTCTTAAGATGGGTAAAGAAAACCGTAGGGCGGGTAAGCGAAGCGCCACCCGCCACTTGCCCGGCGGCGCTAACGCTTGCCGGGCCTACGCAGATTACTTGCTAATCTGAGCGTGCATTTCCTGCACCGAAATCACCTTCTCGGTAGCATCCGCATTCAGCGCCATGGCCGTCGCGAAACCGCCGTTCAGGGTGGTGTCGTAATGCACTTTATACTGGAGCGCGCTGCGGCGAATCAGCTTGGAGTCTTCAATCGCCTGGCGACCTGCGGTGGTGTTGATGATGTAGGTGTACTCACCATTCTTGATACGGTCCTGAATGTGCGGACGACCTTCATGCACCTTGTTCACCAGACGCGGGTTGATCCCAGCTTCACCCAGCACAATTGCCGTGCCGTGGGTTGCATCCAGCTCGAAGCCCTGTTTAAGCAGCTTGGCGGCCAGGTCAACCACGCGCTCTTTATCGCCTTCGCGAACGGAGAGCAGCGCACGGCCCGATTTTCTCATGGTGGAGCTGCTGCCCAGCTGTGCCTTGGCAAACGCTTCTGCGAAGGTGCGGCCCACGCCCATCACTTCCCCGGTAGAGCGCATCTCTGGCCCTAACAGTGGGTCAACGCCCGGGAATTTGTTGAACGGCAGCACCACCTCTTTCACCGAGTAGTACGGTGGGATGATTTCTTTCGTGACGCCCTGCTGAGCCAGCGTCTGGCCAGCCATCACGCGCGCCGCCACTTTCGCCAGCGGAATACCGGTCGCTTTAGAGACGAACGGTACGGTACGTGCCGCACGCGGGTTGACTTCAATCAGATAAACTTCGTTGTCTTTCACTGCGAACTGGACGTTCATCAGGCCGCGAACCTGTAGCTCGAAGGCCAGCTTCTGCACCTGCTGACGCATCACATCCTGAATCTCCTGGCTCAGGGTGTACGCAGGAAGAGAACATGCGGAGTCACCGGAGTGCACACCAGCCTGCTCGATGTGCTCCATAATGCCGCCAATCAGCACCATTTCGCCGTCGCAGATAGCGTCAACGTCGACTTCAACCGCGTCGTCGAGGAAGCGGTCGAGCAGCACTGGCGCATCGTTGGAAACGCTCACCGCCGTCTGGAAGTAGCGACGCAGGTCGGCTTCGTCATAGACGATTTCCATCGCACGGCCGCCCAGTACGTAGGATGGACGCACCACCAGCGGGTAACCAATCTCTTTCGCTTTCTCAACGGCCATTTCAATCGCGGTCACGGTGGCGTTCGCCGGCTGTTTCAGCTTGAGACGATCAACTGCCTGCTGGAAACGCTCGCGGTCTTCCGCACGGTCAATCGCGTCCGGGCTGGTGCCGATGACCGGCACACCTGCTGCTTCCAGCGCACGCGCCAGCTTCAGCGGAGTCTGGCCGCCATACTGCACGATCACGCCTTTCGGCTTCTCGATGCGCACGATTTCCAGCACGTCTTCCAGCGTAACCGGCTCGAAGTAGAGGCGGTCGGAAGTGTCGTAGTCGGTCGAGACGGTTTCCGGGTTACAGTTGACCATGATGGTCTCGTAACCGTCTTCGCGCAGCGCCAGCGAGGCATGCACGCAGCAGTAGTCGAACTCAATGCCCTGGCCGATACGGTTTGGACCGCCGCCCAGCACCATAATCTTGTCGCGGTCGACGGACGGGTTCGCCTCGCACTCATCTTCATAGGTGGAGTACATGTACGCGGTATCGGTCGAGAACTCTGCCGCACAGGTGTCCACGCGCTTGTAAACCGGGTGCAGGTCATACTGGTCGCGCAGCTTGCGGATCTCCGCTTCACGTACGCCCGCCAGTTTAGCCAGACGCGCATCGGCGAAGCCTTTACGCTTCAGCATGCGCAGGAAGTCTGCGTCCAGGCCGTTGATGCCCAGCTCTGCCACTTTCTCTTCCAGACGCACCAGCTCTTCAATCTGCACCAGGAACCAGCGGTCGATGTTAGTCAGGTTAAATACGCCGTCGACAGAGAGGCCCGCACGGAAGGCATCGGCGATGTACCAGATACGCTCTGCGCCCGCGTCTTTCAGCTCGCGGCGGATTTTGGTCAGTGCTTCCGGGTCGTCCAGGCTGACTTTCGGGTCAAAGCCGGTCGCGCCCACTTCCAGGCCACGCAGCGCTTTTTGCAGGGATTCCTGCTGCGTGCGGCCAATCGCCATGACTTCACCAACGGATTTCATCTGGGTAGTCAGACGGTCGTTCGCGCCGGCGAATTTCTCGAAATTAAAGCGAGGAATTTTGGTCACAACGTAGTCGATGGACGGTTCGAAGGACGCTGGCGTGCGGCCACCGGTGATGTCGTTCATCAGCTCGTCAAGGGTGTAACCCACCGCCAGTTTCGCCGCCACTTTCGCAATCGGGAAGCCGGTGGCTTTGGAGGCCAGCGCGGAGGAACGGGACACGCGCGGGTTCATTTCGATAACAATCAGACGGCCGGTTTTCGGGTTCACCGAGAACTGCACGTTCGAGCCGCCGGTTTCCACGCCGATTTCACGCAGTACCGCCATCGAGGCGTTACGCATGATTTGGTACTCTTTGTCGGTCAGCGTCTGAGCTGGCGCAACGGTGATGGAGTCGCCGGTGTGGATCCCCATCGCGTCGAAGTTTTCGATGGAGCAGACGATGATGCAGTTGTCGTTTTTATCACGCACCACTTCCATCTCGTACTCTTTCCAGCCAATCAGCGATTCATCAATCAGCAGCTCTTTGGTTGGGGAGAGATCCAGACCGCGTTCGCAAATCTCTTCGAACTCTTCGCGGTTGTAGGCGATACCGCCGCCGGTGCCGCCCATGGTGAATGATGGACGGATGATGCACGGATAGCCCACGTCAGCCGCGACGGCCAGCGCTTCTTCCATGTTGTGTGCGATACCGGAACGCGCGGTGTCGAGGCCAATTTTTTTCATTGCTACGTCGAAGCGACGACGGTCTTCTGCTTTATCAATCGCGTCGGCGGTTGCACCAATCATGGTCACGCCGAACTCTTCCAGCACGCCCTGACGCTCCAGCTCCAGTGCACAGTTCAGCGCCGTCTGGCCGCCCATGGTCGGCAGCACCGCATCCGGACGCTCTTTCTCGATAATTTTGCGTACCACTTCCCAGTGAATCGGCTCAATGTAGGTCGCATCTGCCATTTCCGGGTCGGTCATGATGGTGGCCGGGTTAGAGTTGACCAGGATGACGCGGTAACCCTCTTCGCGCAGGGCTTTACACGCCTGCGCGCCGGAGTAGTCAAATTCGCAGGCCTGGCCGATCACGATCGGGCCAGCGCCAAGGATCAGGATGCTTTTTATGTCTGTACGTTTTGGCATGGTCTTCTCAGCTCCTGATTATTTAGCAGTCTTACGGTATTGCTCGATAAGTTCGATGAAGTGATCGAACAGCGGCGCGGCATCGTGTGGGCCCGGGCTGGCTTCAGGGTGGCCCTGGAAGCTGAACGCAGGCTTATCGGTGCGATGGATACCCTGCAAGGTACCATCGAACAGTGATTTGTGCGTCACACGCAGGTTAGCGGGCATCGTCGCTTCATCCACAGCGAAGCCGTGGTTCTGCGCGGTGATCATTACCGTGTTGTTGTCGATATCTTTCACCGGGTGGTTACCGCCATGGTGGCCGAACTTCATCTTGACGGTGTTCGCTCCGCTCGCCAGCGCCAGCAGCTGATGGCCGAGACAGATGCCGAATACCGGGATATCGGTTTCAAGGAAGGACTTAATGGCGTCGATAGCGTAGTCACACGGCGCCGGGTCGCCAGGACCGTTAGAGAGGAAGATGCCGTCCGGGTTCATCTTCAGAACATCTTCCGCAGACGTTTGTGCCGGGACGACCGTCAGGCGGCAGCCACGGTCAACCAGCATACGCAGGATGTTGCGCTTGGCACCAAAATCGTAGGCCACCACGTGGAACGGCAGCTCGCTTTCCGGTTTCGCTTCCGGCAGGTCGCCTTCCAGCGTCCAGCTTCCCTGCGTCCAGCTGTAGGCTTCTGTGGTAGTCACTTCTTTCGCCAGGTCCATCCCGTTCAGGCCCGGGAAGGCTTTCGCTTTTTCCAGCGCCAGCGCCGCATCGAGGTTGTCCCCTGCGATGATGCAGCCATTTTGTGCACCCTTCTCGCGCAGCAGACGCGTCAGCTTACGGGTATCGATATCGGCAATCGCCACAATGTTATGGCGCTTCAGGTAAGAAGAGAGGTCTTCGGTGTTGCGGAAGTTGCTGGCAATCAGCGGCAGGTCGCGAATGACCAGGCCTTGTGCATGTACCTGAGAGGATTCTTCGTCAGCCGCATTGGTGCCGACATTGCCGATATGAGGATAAGTAAGAGTAACGATTTGGCGAGAATAGGAAGGATCAGTGAGGATTTCTTGATAACCGGTCATTGAAGTATTGAAAACGACTTCCCCAACCGCCGAACCCGTTGCCCCTATGGCCCGACCGATAAACTGGGTTCCGTCTTCCAGAACCAATAGCGCTGACTTAATCAAAACACCCTCCAGAGAATATTCACTCACTTTATTTGCATATTAATTCATAACCATGTCATGGATCAATGCAAATGTGTTGCCAGCGGATTTTTGGCAAACGGCGGCATTCTGGGGATTTGCCATGTAAAAGTCAACTTAAAACGGGGATTTTGTTTATTCTTTTGCAGGCCTGATGGCTTGATTTCAAATTAAGCGGCAAAAAGATCAACTAAATCACTGTGGAAACCGCTTGCGCAGGCAGTTTAAAAGAAACAATCGTCTTGCGGGAATAAAAAGTGGACCATATGGTCAAAATTTACAGTGCAGCAACATAAAATAGCATGAAAACACTTACTTTAAATGAGTTAATTGCAATAATCCTTTGAAATAGACAAAATAAAAGGGCAATAAAATATTGCCCTATGCAATCAAATAGTTACGACTGCAATAACCACATCACGATGGGTAATAACGCTTACAAATTGTTGAGTTCGAGCACATCTCGCATATCAAAAAGACCATTTGGCTTACCTTTTAGCCACAGTGCGGAACGTACCGCCCCGTTTGCAAAGGTCATGCGGCTGGATGCTTTATGTGTGATTTCGACCCTTTCACCAATATCGGCGAACATAGCGGTATGTTCGCCGACGATATCACCCGCGCGAACGGTGGCAAAACCAATGGTGCCAGGCACGCGCTCGCCAGTGTGACCTTCGCGAGAATAGACCGCGATGTCTTTCAAATCTTTATCCATTGCATAAGCAATCGCTTCGCCCATCGCCAGCGCCGTGCCAGATGGGGCATCGACTTTATGGCGGTGGTGCGCTTCAATAATCTCAATGTCGGTATAGTCGCCCATCACCTTCGCTGCCTTTTCCAGCAGTTTCAGCATAACGTTAACGCCTACGCTAAAGTTCGCGGCGAAGACAATTGCAATGTCGGCGGCTGCTTCCTGAATGGCCTGTTTACCGGCATCATCGAAACCGGTGGTGCCAATCACCATCCCTTTACCGTGCTGGCGGCAAAACGCCAGGTGAGTCAAAGTGCCTTCCGGACGGGTAAAGTCGATGAACACGTCAAAGTCTTCTTTCACCGCCTCCAGGTTGCTCTGCACGGTAACGCCTGTCTTGCCCGCGCCTGCCAGCTCGCCCGCATCGGAGCCCAGCAGGGATGAACCTTCACGCTCCAGCGCCGCGCCAAGTGCCACGCCATCCATCTGTAGTGCCGCCTGAATCAGCTGGCGACCCATACGTCCACCCGCGCCCGCAATGGCGACACGGATCTGTGCATCATGCATAGTTATTCTCTTACGTTAAAATGATGTAAACCGTTTTCAGATTAACCAGCCTTCGCTAAGGCTGCCAACTGAAAACACCAATAATTAGAATTTAACGTGAAACCGACTCAGATATCAGTAAAAGACATGATTTTGTCGTCACGATAAGATACGAAGCAAAAAAAAGGCCAGCACAGAAGGTGCTGGCCTTTCATCAGAAAAGAAATTATTCCACTTCGCGGGCGTCGATTCGCAGCTCTTTCGGCACTTCAAAGACAATGTTCTCTTCACGGCCTTCCAGCGGCACCGCTTCGCCACCACCCAGCTCTTGCAGGCGGGCAATGACGTTTTGCACCAGAATATCCGGCGCTGAAGCACCTGCGGTAACACCGACGCAGGCCGCGTTTTTCACCCACGCTTCCTGAATGTCCGTTGCGTCGTCGATCAGAAACGCCGCTTTCCCCATACGCTGCGCCAGTTCGGCCAGACGGTTAGAGTTAGAGGAGTTTTTTGAACCGACCACCAGCACCACGTCCGCCTGTTCAGCCAGCGCGCGCACGGCTTCCTGACGGTTGGTGGTTGCGTAGCAGATATCATCTTTGCGCGGCCCGACGATTTTTGGGAAGCGCTGGCGCAGGGCGTCAATCACGTCTGAGGTGTCGTCCACGGAAAGCGTCGTCTGGGTCATAAACGACAGACGCGCTTCGTTTTTCACATTCAGCGTAAAAACGTCTTCCGGCGACTCAACCAGATACATGCCCCCTTCCGGGTTGCTGTACTGACCCATGGTTCCTTCAACTTCCGGGTGACCGGCATGGCCAATCAGAATCGACTCTTCACCACGACGGCTTGCACGCGCCACTTCCATATGCACCTTGGTCACTAACGGACAGGTGGCATCGAATACGGTCAGATCGCGGCTTTTGGCTTCGTTACGTACGGCCTGGGATACGCCGTGCGCGGAGAAGATGAGGATTGCGCCGTCCGGCACTTCGCTGATCTGCTCGATAAAAATCGCACCGCGCTCGCGCAGGCTGTCGACCACGTAGCGGTTGTGCACCACTTCGTGACGCACGTAAATCGGCGCGCCGTAAATCTCCAGCGCATTTTCAACAATGCTGATAGCGCGGTCTACACCAGCGCAAAAACCGCGCGGGTTAGCCAACAGGATCTGCATTTCAGTCCTCCAGCGCCGGATCGATCTCCAGCACTTCTACATCAAAATGAACGGTACGCCCGGCAAGCGGATGGTTGAAGTCAACGGTGATGGAATCCCCGTTGATTTCGCGGATCACGCCAGGCATTTCGCTGCCGTCCATAGCGGTAAAGAGCATAATCGCCCCGATCTCCGGTTCACCCGCATCCATAAACTCACGGCGCGAGAAGTACTGAATCAGATCCGGGCTTGGCACACCGAATGCCGCATCCGGCTCCAGTGA
Organism: Enterobacter cloacae complex sp. XAL002; assembly: GCF_049236805.1. Taxonomy (NCBI): domain Bacteria; kingdom Pseudomonadati; phylum Pseudomonadota; class Gammaproteobacteria; order Enterobacterales; family Enterobacteriaceae; genus Enterobacter; species Enterobacter cloacae complex sp. XAL002. The sequence continues at coordinate 94,791 of NZ_JBMKJN010000004.1, read as the reverse complement.
GAACGCTTTTTTCTCACCCTCTTTCAGCCCGAGAAGCTGTTGTTCGAGGCCTTCAGACAGGGAGGTGTCGCCCAGACGAAACAGCGCCGGTTTGCCATTGTTGCGGGTGGACTCGGCCGTGGAGCCGTCATCCAGCTTCAGCGTGAAATGAACGAGAACCGCGCTGTTGCTCTGTACGGATTTAGACATGCAAATTGCTCGCTTGTTTTGGGTCACCTGTTGCCCGGTGGCGCTACGCTTACCGGGCCTACGGGGGCCACAAATTCTGTAGGCCGGGATCGCTACGCGTCACCCGGCTGGTTTTGTTACGCCTGCTCTTTCGCGGCCGGTTTAGGCAAGAAGCCTTCCAGCACGATTAACGCTGCACCAACGCATATTGCGCTATCGGCGAGGTTAAAGGTCGCAAAGTGCCAGTTGCCGACGTAGAAGTCGATCATATCGACTACAAAGCCGTGCCACAGGCGGTCAAACAGGTTACCCAGTGCGCCACCAATGATCAGCGCGTAGGCGATGTTATTCAGCTTTTGCGTGGCCTTCGAGCGGTACATCAGCACCGCGAGCACGACGCAGATACCCATTGCGATACCTGCGAAGAACCAACGCTGCCAGCCACCGCTGTCGGCAAGGAAACTAAACGCCGCGCCGTAGTTGCGGGCGTAGTGCAGGTTAAGCGACGGGAACAGCGGGACCGTATCCCCCAGAGCGAAATTCTGGAGGATCAGGAACTTGCTGCCCAAATCAATAATCAGCACCACTACCACCAGCCACAGCCAGCGCAGTCCTGTTGAACAGAGAGTTTTACTCATCAGGCAAACTTACGTTTTTCGCCGTCGCCGGCGACGTTGCTTACACAGCGTCCGCAGATGTCTGCGTGTTCCGCCACCTGGCCGACATCGGTAGTGTAATGCCAGCAACGCGGGCATTTTTCACCGTCGGCTTTGCTCAGTGCGACCTTCAGTCCTTTGAGCAGTTCGCTCTGCTGAGCATCAGCAGATGCCTCGGCATAATCCGCAACTTTCGCACCGGAGGTCAACAGGACAAATCGTAATTCATCGCCCAGCGCGGTCAGCTTCGCGGCCAGCTCAGGCTCTGCGTACAGGGTCACCGTCGCTTCCAGAGAGCCACCGACTTTCTTGTCAGCGCGCGCCTGCTCGATAACCTTGTTCACTTCGCCACGCACTTTCAGCAGCTCGTCCCAGTAGGCGTCGTTCATTGCTTCAGTGCTGGAGAGGTCGAACAGACCTTCGTACCACTCGCCGGTGAAGACATACTTCTCACGGTCGCCCGGCAGGTAACCCCAGATTTCATCTGCGGTGAAGGACATGATCGGCGCCATCCAGCGTACCAGCGCCTCTGCGATGTGGAACAGCGCGGTCTGGCAGCTACGACGCGCCACGCTGTCCGCTTTCGCGGTGTACTGGCGGTCTTTGATGATGTCGAGATAGAACGACCCCATCTCAATGGAGCAGAAGCGCATCAGGCGCTGCACCACTTCGTGGAAGTCGTAAGACTCATAGGCTTTCAGAATATCTTCCTGTGCCGCTTTCGCGCAGCCTACCGCCCAGCGATCGAGCACCACCATCTCTTCCGGCTTCACCATGTCTTTTACCGGATCAAACCCGTTCAGGTTCGCCAGCAGGAAGCGCGCGGTGTTACGGATACGACGATAGCTGTCAGCAGCACGTTTCAGGATCTCGTCAGACACCGCCATTTCGCCCGTGTAGTCGGTGGATGCCACCCACAGACGCAGAATATCCGCGCCCAGCTTGTTCATCACGTCCTGCGGAGAAACGGTGTTACCGATGGATTTGGACATCTTACGGCCCTGACCATCCACGGTGAAGCCGTGGGTCAGTACCTGGCGGTAAGGTGCTTTGCCCTTCATGGCGGTGGAGATCATCAGGGATGACATGAACCAGCCGCGGTGTTGGTCGGAGCCTTCCAGATACATGTCGGCAGCGTGACCGGCGAACTCAGGGCGCACGTCAACCACGGAGGAGTGGGTAGACCCGGAGTCGAACCACACGTCCAGGGTATCCGGCACTTTCTCGTAGTTGTCCGCGTCAGCGCCCAGGATGTCACGGGAATCGAGATCCCACCACGCCTGAATGCCGTCAACTTCAACGCGCTTCGCCACCTCTTCCATCAGTTCCAGGGTGTTCGGGTGCAGTTCCTGCGTCTCTTTATGCACGAACAGCGACATCGGCACGCCCCAGGTGCGCTGACGGGAGATACACCAGTCAGGACGGTTAGCCACCATGGATTCGATACGCGCCTGGCCCCAGTCCGGGATCCACTGCACGCCTTTGATCTCTTTCAGAGACTGCTCGCGCAGGCCTTTCTGGTCCATGCTGACGAACCACTGCGGGGTCGCACGGAAGATAATCGGGGTCTTATGGCGCCAGCAGCACGGATAGCTGTGCTGCATTTTCTCAACGTGCAGCAGCGCGCCGCTGGTGCGAAGCATGTCAACGATGATGTCGTTGGCTTTAAAGACGTTGATACCGTCCAGCGCCGGGTAGGTGCCAGGCAGGTAAGAGCCATCCGGACCGACCGGGTTGGCGATTTCCAGACCGTATTTCAGGCTGATGTTGTAGTCGTCAGGACCGTGGCCGCCGGCGGTATGCACCGCACCGGTACCGGCGTCCAGCGTGACGTGGTCGCCCAGGATCGCCGGAACGTCGAAGTCCAGGAACGGGTGTTTGAAGCGCATCAGTTCCAGCGCGTCGCCTTTTACGGTGCCCAGCACGCTGTAATCAGTGATGTTCGCGCGTTTAAGCACGCTTTCAACCAGATCTTTTGCCAGGATAACCGCGCGACCATCAATTTGTACCAGCGCGTACTCAAACTCACCGGACAGGGAAATGGCACGGTTGGCTGGTAACGTCCACGGGGTGGTGGTCCAGATAACCAGCGAGACTGGACCGCTTACGCCTGGCAGGCCAAATTTAGCTTTGATCGCATCCTGATCGACCGCTTCGAACGCCACGTCGATAGAAGGCGAGGTTTTGTCGTAATACTCTACTTCCGCTTCTGCCAGCGCAGAACGGCAGTCCACGCACCAGTGCACCGGCTTAGCGCCTTTATGCAGGTGACCGTTGCCGATGATTTTACCCAGCGCACGGATAATGTTGGCTTCGGTTTTGAAGTCCATGGTCAGGTACGGGTGCGACCAGTCGCCCAGCACGCCCAGACGGATGAAGTCAGCGCGCTGACCGTCTACCTGGGTGGCAGCGTATTCGCGGCATTTCGCGCGGAACTCTGCGGCGGTGAACTTCTCACCTGGCTTACCGTACTCTTGCTCCACTTTCAGCTCGATTGGCAGACCATGGCAGTCCCAGCCCGGAACATAAGGCGAGTCATATCCCGCGAGTCCTTTGGACTTCACGATAATGTCTTTCAGAATCTTGTTTACAGAGTGACCAATATGAATGCTGCCATTCGCATAGGGAGGGCCATCATGCAGAATGAAGGTTTTTTTGCCTTTTTTGGCTGCACGAATGATGCCGTACAGGTCATCATCAGTCCAACGCGCCAGCATTCCCGGTTCGCGCTTGGCGAGATCGCCGCGCATCGGGAACCCTGTTTCCGGCAAATTCAGGGTTGATTTATAGTCACTCATCAGATTCTCGGTTCCGTATTTATCACGTAGGCAGTTAAGCCGGTTCTAAAGCCCAAAAAACTCGCGGGCCGTTAATTCATCTCGCGCGATTTGCGCCTTAAGTTCATCCAGCGAAGCGAATCGCTGTTCATTGCGTATTTTTTTACGCAGTATCACATCTATATGGCGACCGTAGAGGTCCATTACAACGTCCAGCAGGTGTACTTCTAACTGATGACGCACACCGGAAACCGTTGGACGTGTACCAATGTTGGCAACACCGTAGAAAGGCTTCTCACCCAGTCCTGCCACTTCCACCGCATAGACCCCTTTAACCGGGGAGACCTGACGACGCAGCGGTATATTCGCCGTCGGAAAACCTATCGTGCGGCCCAGCGCATCGCCATGGACCACACGACCTGAAATTGTGAACGGATGACCCAGCAGCGTTTCTGCCGTGTCCAGTTCATCGTTCGCCAGCGCCTGACGTACCGCCGTGCTGCTGACGCGCACCCCGCCCTCACAGAAGGTCATCGTACTGGTGACGTCAAACCCGTACTCCAGGCCAGCCTTCTGTAATAACAAGAAATCGCCCTGACGACCAGCGCCAAAGCGGAAATCATCGCCCACGGCGAGAAACTGCACGCCAAGCTGCCTGACCAACAGATCGCTGACAAAGTTTTGTGCGGTCAGCGCGGCAAACCGACGGTCGAAGCGTACGCACAGGACGTAGTCCACGCCGGACTCCGCCAAGTAGCGTAACTTCTCACGCAGACGCGTCAGCCGCGCGGGGGATTTCTCGCCGGCAAACAGCTCCAGCGGCTGCGGTTCGAAAATCATCACCACAACGGGCAGGCCACGCGCCTCCCCTTCTTTACGCAATCCCTGCAACAGCGCCTGATGCCCACGATGCACGCCGTCAAAATTACCAATGGTCAGCACGCACCCGTGCGGGGCTTGACTGAGATTATGTATGCCGCGTATCAGCTTCATGACTGGCTCAAAACAGTGAAAATCGCCAAAGTATACCTTGTACGGCGGTTAAGGTTAACCGGCGATTGTTCACGCGAAACAGAAAGCCGTATGATTTCATCAGGCTGACCTTTCACAGCAAAAAAATCTGCCCGAGAACTGCGATTTTTATCCCGAAAGGCTGTATTCACGAAAGACAAGCTGGTAGAATCCTGCGCCATCACTACGTAACGTAGCGTCGCTCATTAACGGCGCTTATTTGCACAAATCCATTGACAAAAGAAGGCAAAGAGGGCATATTCCTCGGCCTTTGAATTGTCCACATAGAACATATTTGGGAGTTGGACTTGGCTAATATCAAATCAGCTAAGAAACGTGCCGTTCAGTCTGAAAAGGCTCGTAAGCACAACGCAAGCCGTCGCTCTATGATGCGTACTTTCATCAAGAAAGTATACGCAGCAATCGAAGCAGGCGACAAAGTTGCAGCGCAGAACGCATTTAACGAAATGCAACCAATCGTGGATCGTCAGGCTGCTAAAGGTCTGATCCACAAAAACAAAGCAGCGCGTCATAAAGCAAACCTGACCGCGCAGATCAACAAACTGGCTTAATCGCTACTTGTTGTTGCTTGTTTGAAAGAACCCGCTTAACGCGGGTTTTTTTATGTCTTCAGATTGCCGGCGGCGTAAACAGCGCCGAGTAGTCGCGGTTGCAGATTCGCTGCACCGCCGGGTGCTGAATCATCCTTTCGGCGAATATGGCGTGATACTCTTCCATCACGTTATCCACCCTGCCAATCTCGGTAATCTTGTCGTCTGAATAGAGATCGTGCGCGTACAGCGTCGGGGCAACGAAGATAGCGTTGTGCGCCTCGCCAAAAGCCTTCATCAAAGCCGCATCGTCGAACTCACCGAGGATCTCCACGTTCAGCCCCTGCGAGTTAAACCAGTTCAGCAGCTTACGTCCGAGCATAGACCGCCTACCCGGCACCAGCAGGCGGCGCTCTTCCAGGCAAGCAGGAAACGGTTTTTCCGGCGGCGGATTAATGCACCAGAAACTGACGCCGCATTCGCCAATTTTCACCGAGAACAAGCCTTCCTGCTGCGTGGAGTCGATTGGGCAATCCGAAATGATCATATCCAGCTTATGCTGGCTCAGCTGTTCCAGCAGCATCTCGTGAGTGGACTCAAAGCAGCGTAAATGAATCTGTTCATCTTCCACCACCGCCGCATCCAGCACACCGCTTACCAGCCGTTTGGACAACGCATCCGCCACGCCCACGTCAAAGAGCAGGTTCGACTCTTTGCGATAGTTAACGATATCCAGCATCTCCTGGCTCAGGGTGAACATCTTGTCCGCATAGCGGAACACCAGTTCGCCCAGCTCGCTCGGCTCAATGCCACGTCCTTTCCGCTTAAAAAGCTTGCCCTGTAAGCGCTCTTCCAGGGCTTTGATTTGCCCGGTAATAGTTTGTGGTGTCAGGTAGAGCGCCTCTGCCGCTCCCACGACCGAGCCCTGCTTGTAGACATGCCAGAAGTAATAGAGATGGTTATAGTTCAAATGAGACATCACGTTTTCACTCCCTGATAGTTTATCGGGAGAAGGCTTCCCTTCTCCCGGTTTCCTGTTATGCCTGGACAGCCTGTCCGGACAACTTCACCTTCAACAAGGTATAACCAATAACCGCGGCCAGTAATGACCCGATAAGAATGCCGAGTTTCGCCCAGACGATAAGCTCAGGCGCGCTGGTGCCAAACGCCAGCGTCGAGATAAAGATCGACATGGTGAATCCAATACCGCACAGCACGCCGATGGCCATAATCTGACTAAAGGTGGTTCCGTTTGGCAATGACGCCAGCTTCAGCTTCAGCGCCAGCCAGCAGAACAGGCTGATACCCAGCGGCTTACCGATAAACAAACCAGCGATGATACCCAGCGGCAGCACAGAGGTGAGTCCGTCCAGGGTAACACCGGCCAGGGAAACACCCGCGTTGGCAAATGCAAACAGCGGCAGGATCATAAAGCCCACCCACGGATGAAGCACATGCTCCAGCTGTCTGGCAGGCGATTTGCCGTCCTGCTCCTTCAGCGGAATAAAGAAGCCAACGATGACGCCCGCCAGCGTGGCATGCACGCCAGACTTCAGCACCGCCGTCCACAGCACCATCCCCACCAGAATATAAATACCCGTGCGTCGGACGTTGAAGACGTTCAGCAACGCCAGCACCGCAATAGCCACGGCCGCCACGCTCAGCGACAGAACCGACAGATCGCTGGTGTAGAACAGCGCGATAATCACGATAGCGCCCAGGTCATCGATAATCGCCAGCGCCATCAGGAAAATTTTCAGTGCTACCGGGACGCGGCTACCGAGCAAGGCTAAGACCCCGAGCGCAAACGCGATATCCGTTGCGGCCGGGATCGCCCAGCCGTCACGCGCAACCGGATCCTGCCACGCAAACGCGAGAAAGAGCAACGCGGGAACGATCATCCCGCCAATCGCCGCGATCACCGGAAACGCCGCGCGCTGTCGGCTGGCAAGAGAACCGATCACCAGCTCACGTTTGACCTCCAGGCCTACCAGCAGGAAGAACACCGCCATCAGCGCATCGTTGATCCACAGCAGCATGTTCTTGTTAATTTCCAGCGCCCCGACCTTCAGCTCGACGGGGGTTTCCAGAAATGCGTGATAGAGATCGCGCGTCATGCCCATATTGGCGAGCAGCATGGCGGCTGCAGCAGCAATAATCAGGATGACGCCGCCGGATGCCTCACTGCTAAAGAAACGGTGTAGTAATTTCACGTTTAAGCTCTCTTTTACAACAATACCTCGGTAAAACCATAATATCAGCGCAAACAGATCGGTAAAAACAGATTAATATTGGTTATAGATTCAGTTTAACCGAGGAATAACGCTATAAAGCAAAAAGCCCGGAATCGCTTCCGGGCTTTAAAGGATAGTAACCAGCTGGCAGGTTAGCGGGTTAAATCGTCGAAGAATTTTTTGACGCCATCGAAGAAGCTTTTGGAGCGCGGGCTGTTTTTCTCACCCGTCGGGCCACCAAAACTCTCCTGAAGCTCTTTCAGCAGCTGTTTCTGCTTGTCGTTCAGGCCGACCGGCGTTTCAACGACCACGCGGCATAACAGGTCACCCTGCGCGCCACCGCGAACGGATTTAACGCCTTTGCCGCGCATGCGGAACAGCTTCCCGGTCTGGGTTTCGCCAGGGATTTTCAGGTTAACGCGACCGTCCAGCGTCGGCACTTCGATTTCGCCGCCCAGCGCCGCCATCGCAAAGTTGATCGGCACTTCACAGTACAGGTTGTTACCTTCACGCTCGAAGATGGCGTGCTGTTTAACCTGAACCTGAACGTACAGATCCCCTGCCGGTGCGCCGTGCTCGCCAGCTTCCCCCTCACCTGCCAGACGGATGCGGTCGCCCGTATCTACGCCTGCCGGGATCTTAACGGACAGCGTTTTGGTTTTCTCCACGCGACCGTGACCGTGGCATTTGGTGCACGGATCTTTAATCAGCGTACCGCGACCATGACAATGCGGACAGGCCTGCTGCACCGCGAAGAAGCCCTGGCGCATCTGCACCTGACCGGAACCGTGACAGGTTGGACAGGTCTGTGGCTGAGTCCCCGCTTTCGCGCCGCTGCCGTGGCAAACGTCACACTCTTCCAGCGTCGGGATACGGATCTCTTTGGTTACGCCACGAACCGCTTCTTCCAGTGTCAGGTCCATGTTATAGCGCAGATCTGCGCCGCGCGCCGCGCGCTGACGACCACGACCGCCGCCGAAGATATCGCCAAATACATCGCCAAAGATGTCGCTGAAATCAGCGCCGCCGCCGAAGCCGCCGCCACCAAATCCACCGCCGCCCATGCCGCCCTGTTCAAAGGCCGCGTGACCATACTGGTCATAAGCCGCACGTTTTTGTGCATCGGTCAGGACTTCGTAGGCTTCTTTAATCTCTTTAAATTTGGCTTCAGCCTCTTTGTCACCCTGATTACGGTCAGGGTGGAATTTCATGGCCAGGCGCTTATATGCCTTTTTGATTTCACGCTCTTCCGCAGTTTTCGGAACGCCTAAAATCTCGTAATAGTCTTGCTTTGCCATTGGTTTTTTTAAGCCCCTTAACATGCGAGCACGGGCGTGGAGAATACTCCTACGCCCGTGCCGATTAATTACCCTGCATCAGGGCGATTATTTTTTATCTTTCACTTCTTCGAACTCAGCGTCGACAACATCGTCGTCTTTCGCGTTGTTCTGGGAAGCATCAGCGCCCGCCTGCTGCTGTGCGTGCTGCTGCTGAGCGATTTCCATCAGCTTCTGAGAAACCTGTGCCAGCTCCTGCATCTTCGCTTCAATGTCCGTTTTGTCTTCGCCTTTCAGAGACGTTTCCAGCGCGCTCAGTGCAGTTTCGATCGCAGTTTTGTCTTCCGCTGGCAGTTTATCGCCCGCTTCTTCAACCTGCTTACGGGTGCTGTGCAGCAGATGGTCACCCTGGTTACGGGTCTGAACCAGCTCTTCGAACTTACGGTCGGATTCCGCGTTAGCTTCGGCATCACGAACCATTTTTTCGATTTCCGCTTCGTTCAGGCCAGAAGATGCCTTGATGGTGATCTTCTGCTCTTTACCGCTGTTTTTGTCTTTCGCAGACACGTGCAGGATACCGTCAGCATCGATGTCGAAGGTGACTTCGATCTGTGGCATGCCGCGTGGTGCCGGGTTAATACCGTCCAGGTTGAACTGACCCAGAGATTTGTTATCCGCCGCACGCTTACGCTCACCCTGAATCACATGGATGGTTACCGCAGACTGGTTGTCTTCAGCGGTAGAGAACACCTGGCTGTGTTTCGTCGGGATAGTAGTGTTTTTGTTGATGAGCGGAGTCATCACGCCACCCATGGTTTCGATACCCAGTGACAGCGGAGTAACGTCCAGCAGCAGTACGTCTTTCACTTCACCCGTCAGAACACCACCCTGAACCGCAGCACCGATAGCAACCGCTTCGTCCGGGTTCACGTCTTTACGTGGCTCTTTACCAAAGAATTCAGCAACTTTCTTCTGAACCATTGGCATACGAGTCTGACCACCTACCAGGATAACGTCCTGAATATCAGACACGGACAGGCCAGCGTCCTGCAATGCAACTTTCAGTGGCTCGATAGAACGGTTCACCAGGTCTTCTACCAGGCTTTCCAGTTTCGCACGGGTCACTTTGATGTTCATGTGTTTTGGACCGGTCGCGTCTGCGGTGATGTACGGCAGGTTCACGTCGGTCTGCTGAGCGGAAGACAGCTCGATCTTCGCTTTCTCAGCGGCTTCTTTCAGGCGCTGCATGGCCAGCGGGTCGTTACGCAGGTCAATGCCCTGATCTTTCTTAAACTCGTCAACGAGGTAGTTGATCAGACGGGTATCGAAGTCTTCACCACCCAGGTGGGTATCACCATTGGTTGCCAGAACTTCGAAGGTTTTTTCGCCGTCAACGTCGTCGATTTCGATAATAGAGATATCGAAGGTACCACCACCCAGGTCGTAAACCGCGATAGTGCGGTTGCCAACTTCTTTATCCAGACCGTAAGCCAGCGCAGCTGCGGTTGGTTCGTTGATGATACGTTTTACTTCCAGACCTGCGATACGGCCAGCATCTTTGGTTGCCTGACGCTGAGCATCGTTGAAGTAAGCAGGTACGGTGATAACAGCTTCAGTTACCGGTTCACCCAGGTAATCTTCCGCGGTTTTCTTCATTTTCTTCAGCACTTCAGCAGAGATCTGCGGAGGTGCAGTTTTGGTGCCTTTCACATCAAGCCATGCATCGCCGTTATCGGCTGCGATGATTTTGTAAGGCATGATGGAAACGTCACGCTGAACTTCTTCGTCCTGGAAGCGGCGGCCAATCAGGCGTTTGATCGCAAACAGGGTGTTTTGCGGGTTTGTCACTGCCTGACGTTTAGCCGGCTGACCAACCAGAGTTTCACCATCCTGGGTATAAGCAATGATAGAAGGCGTGGTGCGATCGCCCTCGGCGTTCTCCAGCACACGTGCAGTAGTGCCATCCATAATCGCTACACAAGAGTTGGTAGTACCCAGGTCGATACCAATAATTTTACCCATCTAAACGTCTCCACTAAAAATTCAGTCAACATGTGGTTGTGTACCTGTAATAAGGGCAGAACGTGCTTTTTCAACTGCCCAGATTTGATTTTTTTCAGGTCCACACACTGCGGTTGCTTACAAGATGGGGTCACAACGGCATCCATCAAGGGGGAAGGATAAAAAATTTTTTAATTTCACCCCGATGAGATCATAGACGGCGCCGATGCCGCCCATTATGATGCCGCGCCCCGTCAGGGAGAACTGGCGCGGGTTTAACCATTTCACCATATTAATGATGATTTTTTTGAGGACTTATGGGCAACACTAAGTTGGCTAATCCGGCTCCGCTGGGCCTGATGGGTTTTGGCATGACCACCATTCTGCTGAACCTGCACAACATCGGGATGTTCCCGATGGACGGCGTAATCCTGGCGATGGGCATTTTTTACGGCGGTATCGCGCAAATTTTCGCGGGCCTGCTGGAATATAAGAAAGGCAATACCTTCGGCTTAACCGCCTTTACCTCTTACGGTTCGTTCTGGCTGACGCTGGTCGCCATTCTGCTGATGCCTAAAATGGGCCTGGCAGATGCTTCAAACGCCCATTTCCTGGGCGTGTACCTGGGACTGTGGGGCGTGTTCACCCTGTTCATGTTCTTCGGCACCCTGAAGGCGAACCGCGCGCTGCAATTCGTCTTCCTGAGCCTGACCGTGCTGTTCGCTCTGCTTGCCGCGGGTCACCTGGCGGATAACGAAGGCATCGTTCACGTTGCCGGCTGGGTCGGTCTGGTGTGCGGCGCAAGCGCTATCTACCTGGCAATGGGTGAAGTGCTGAACGAGCAGTTCGGCCGCACCGTATTACCGATTGGTGAAAAACACTGATCCCTCTGTCGTGCCCGCGTCGCGGGCACGACATCCCTCTGACTGGCGAAGCCACATCCCCAATACCAGCCCCATTAGCGATAACGCCAGCACGTACCATGCAGGTGCAAGGGGTGACAGCCCCATCAACACCGTGACCACAATCGGGGTCAGCCCACCGAAAATGGCATACGAGACGTTATAAGAGAAAGAGATGCCGGTGAAGCGTACCTCCGGCGGGAAGGCGCGGACCATTACGTACGGTACGGCGCCAACGACGCCCACGCACAGCCCGACGATGCCGTACAGCAGGAACAACTGTTCAGGATGGCTGCCCGCAAGATGGTAGAATGCCCAGCTCGACGCGGCCAGCAGCAGGCTGCCGACAATAAAGGTCACGCTGGCACCGAAACGATCCGCCGCCAGTCCCGCGGCCAGACAGCCAAAGCAGAGCATAATTGTCGCGATACTGTTCGCCTGTAACGTCACCGCAGGCGCAAAACCGTACTGTTTTTGCAGCCAGACCGGCGACATCAAAATGACCACCACGATACCCGCAGACAGCAGCCAGGTCAGAAGCATCGACACGACTACCGCTTTTTTATGCCGCACTACTACGGTTTTTACCGGCAATTCTTGCGCCAGCGCCTTCCGCTGCTGCATTTCCAGAAATACTGGCGTCTCCTGCAACCAGCGTCGCAGGTACATTGCCACTAGCCCAAACGCCCCGCCCAGCAGGAACGGGATACGCCAGCCCCAGTCGTGAACGGCCTGTTGCGTCATGCTGGTATTGATGATGGTTGCAACCACGGAGCCAAGCAGGATCCCAATCGTCAGCCCTGCGGTCAGCGTTCCGCACGCAATGCCGATGCGGCGCACCGGGACGTGCTCAGCGACAAACACCCACGCGCCCGGCACTTCCCCGCCGATGGCCGCGCCCTGGAGAATACGCATCAGTAGCAGCAATAACGGGGCGATAATGCCCATCGAGTCATAGGTAGGCAAAAGGCCAATCGCCAGCGTCGGCACGGCCATCAGCAGGATGCTGAGGGTAAACATCTTCTTGCGCCCAACCAGATCGCCAAAGTGCGCCATAACAATGCCGCCCAGCGGACGCGCCAGATACCCGGCAGCGAAAATGCCGAAGGTTTGCACCTGACGCAGCCATTCAGGAATATCCGCCGGGAAAAACAGCGCCCCCACGACGGCGGCGAAGAAGACAAAGATGATGAAGTCGTAAAACTCCAGCGCGCCGCCCAGAGCAGCGAGCGTGAGGGTTTTGTAGTCCTGTCGATTCAGAGGTCGGGTGTTATGTGACATAGCGAACCATTGTGCATGTGTTGTGGATTATTTTTTACAGCAATCGTAAAGAAAAAATTACTATATCGTAAATCCATTTACACGCTACTGCGGCTGGCGCTAATGTCACATTTAAAGCATTTTCAGGAGATTGTTTCGCGGCGAGCGCTTTTAGGGCGAAATGCTGCTACCACATTGCCGTCAGTTTCCACGTACGGACCGTCAAGCAGTTGTATACAATACGGTACACTTGCAAAGATACCGTGGACGATAACGCTCCCGTCTTCGGCTTTTACTCCTTCCAGCGTTTCTTTTATCGACTTCGGCTGCCCCGGCAGGTTCAGGATCAGCGCCTGTTTGCGGATCACCCCGACCTGACGGGAAAGAATGGCCGTCGGGACAAAGTGTAGACTGATCTGGCGCATCTGTTCACCGAAGCCCGGCATTTCACGATCGGCGATAGCCAGCGTCGCGTCCGGCGTTACATCGCGGCGCGCGGGGCCGGTTCCGCCCGTCGTCAGCACAAGGTGGCAGCTCATCTCATCCACCAGCTCACACAGGGTTTGCTCGATGATCGGCTGCTCGTCCGGGATCAGGCGAGTCTGGATCTCAAACGGGGTAGTGAGCGCGCTGCCCAGCCACGCTTCCAGAGCAGGGATGCCTTTATCCTGATAAACACCGCTGGAGGCGCGGTCAGAAATCGACACTAAGCCGATGCGTAAGGTATTCATATCCATTCCATTCAAAAAGTACTGATTAAAGGGAATGATACACGCAGAGAGAAAATTCAGACAGAGGCGGGGGAAAGAGGCGTGACCGGGAACCCGGTCACGCAGAATGATTACAGCAGGTCGCCGATCATTTTTTCCAGTTTTTCCTGGTCGATAGCAAACTTACGGATACCGTCCGCCAGTTTATCTACGGCCATTGGATCCTGGTTGTGCTGCCACAGGAACTCGGACTCGGTGATGCGCTCTGGGCGCGCTTTCACTTCACCGGTGTAGGACAGTTTACGCTCGATAGCACCTTCGCTTTCTGCCAGCTCTTTCAGCAGCGCAGGGGCGATGGTCAGGCGGTCACAGCCAGCCAACTCAATGATTTCACCGACGTTACGGAAGCTTGCGCCCATAACAACGGTCTCATAGCCGTGCTGTTTGTAGTATTCGTAGATTTCCGTCACGGAAATCACGCCTGGATCTTCAGACGCCGCATACTCTTTCTTGTCGGTGTTGGCTTTGTACCAGTCCAGAATACGGCCCACAAACGGAGAAATCAGGTATACGCCAGCTTCGGCACATGCACGCGCCTGTGCGAAGGAGAACAGCAGAGTCAGGTTACAGTTGATCCCTTCTTTTTCCAGCTGTTCAGCGGCGCGAATGCCCTGCCAGGTAGAGGCCAGTTTGATCAGGATTCGGTCGTTGCTGATGCCCGCATCGTTGTACAGTTTGATCAGGCGTTTTGCTTTGGCAATAGACGCTTCGGTGTCGTAGGACAGGCGAGCATCAACTTCAGTAGAGATACGGCCAGGAACGAGCTTCAGGATTTCCAGACCGATGTTTACTGCCAGTTTGTCAGTCGCATCCACAACCTGCTGCGCGCGGTCATTGCTCTGTGCTTTTGCCCAGGTCACCGCCTCGTCGATCAGTTTGCGATACTCAGGGATCTGCGCGGCGTTAAGGATCAGAGAAGGGTTGGTAGTAGCATCCTGCGGCTGGTACAGCTTCATTGCCGCAATATCTCCGGTGTCAGCGACGACAGTGGTGAACTGACGAAGGGAGGTCAATTTATCCGTCATGATAGTGTTTCTCTTTTAACGTTCCCTGGATAATTCACACTACCGACAGCCTGCCAGCAGCGGAAAAATGACAGGTTTACTTGTTAGGGGGATGTAACCGGTCTGCCCTGATGATAACACGAGTGAGAGGCAGCGCAACCGCAGACAGTGCGCTTAGGCAGAGTATGATAAACTCAGAATATTAACAGGCTGCTAAGTAACAGCATGCACAATCAGTGGTAGCGCTTACATATTCACGTTGGCATCAACAAGAGGGACGTTAGTGCCTGATTTCTTTTTCTTTATTAACGAAGTCCTCTGGGGTTCTATCATGATATACCTGCTTTCAGGAGCAGGTATCTGGTTTACGTGGCGCAGCGGACTGATTCAGTTTCGCTATATTCGCAAATTTGGCAGAAGTCTGAAAAACAGCGTCACACCACAGCCGGGCGGCCTGACCTCGTTTCAGGCGCTCTGTACCAGCCTGGCCGCGCGCGTCGGCAGCGGTAACCTGGCCGGTGTCGCGCTGGCAATCGGCGCGGGCGGTCCGGGCGCGGTATTCTGGATGTGGGTGACGGCGATTATCGGTATGGCCACCTCCTTTGCTGAATGCTCGCTTGCGCAGCTCTACAAAGAAAAAGACGGCAACGGTCAGTTTCGCGGCGGTCCCGCCTGGTATATGGCTCGCGGACTGGGAATGCGCTGGATGGGCGTCCTGTTCTCAATCTTTTTACTAATAGCCTATGGTCTTATTTTCAATACCGTTCAGGCAAATTCCGTCGCCCACGCGCTGCGCTTTGCCTTCAATTGTCCGGAGTGGCTGACGGGCAGCGCGCTTGCCCTTCTCACCCTGCTGACCATTGTGACCGGGCTGAGAGGGGTTGCCCGCCTGATGCAGTGGCTGGTTCCGCTGATGGCGCTGCTGTGGGTGTCAACCAGCCTGTTGGTATGCGCGATACATATCGACGAAGTGCCGAACGTCATCGTCACCATTTTCCAAAGCGCGTTCGGCTGGCGCGAAGCGGCTTCCGGCGCGCTGGGTTACACCCTTAGCCAGGCTCTCACTGCGGGTTTTCAGCGAGGCATGTTCTCCAACGAGGCGGGAATGGGCTCCACGCCGAATGCCGCCGCAGCGGCCGCATCCTGGCCCCCGCATCCCGCCGCGCAGGGCATTGTACAGATGATTGGCGTCTTCACAGACACCATTGTTATCTGCTCCGCCAGTGCGATGATAATGTTGCTGTCCGGCGCCGTTGAACATCCATCCGGCAGTACAGCAGGCATTCACTGGGTACAACAGGCGCTGGTCTCCCTCGTCGGCGGTTGGGGCGCAGGCCTTGTCGCCCTTGTCGTGGGGCTTTTTGCCTTCAGTTCTATTGTGGTGAACTATATCTATGCCGAGAACAACCTTATTTTCCTGAAAGTTGACTCGCGTCTGGCCCGCAACATCCTTCGCGCGGGTGTGCTGGCCATGGTATTTGTCGGTTGCCTGCTCAGCATGCCGATGATCTGGCAACTGGCGGATGTCATTATGGCGCTGATGGCCATCACCAATTTGACGGCAATTTTGCTTCTTTCACCGGTTGTAGCGCTGATCGCGCGCGATTATCTGCGTCAGCGCAAGCTCGGCGTACAGCCCGTCTTTGACGCCTCACGCTATCCCGAAATCGAATCACAAATTGCTCCTGGCACCTGGGATGATTTGCCGCGGCAATAACAGCTATCGATCAATTCAGGGCGATTTTTTGTTAAAGTCGCTCTAAATTTCCTGCAAGGACTGGATATGCTGATTCTGATTTCACCTGCCAAAACGCTCGACTACCAGAGCCCGCTCGCCACTGAGCGTTATACCCAGCCGGAATTGCTGGACTACTCGCAACAACTGATCCACGAGGCGCGTAAGCTTTCGGCTCCGCAAATCGCTTCGCTGATGAGCATCAGTGATAAACTCGCCGACCTGAACGCCACCCGTTTTCACGAGTGGCAGCCTGACTTCACGCCCGCTAACGCCCGCCAGGCGCTGTTGGCCTTCAAAGGTGACGTCTACACTGGCCTGGAAGCAGAAACGTTTAGCGAAGCCGATTTCGATTTTGCCCAGCAGCATCTGCGCATGTTATCCGGCCTGTACGGGGTGCTGCGCCCGCTGGATCTGATGCAGCCATATCGTCTGGAGATGGGTATCCGCCTGGAAAACGCCAAAGGCAAAGATTTGTACCAGTTCTGGGGCGATGTCATTACCGATAAGCTTAACGCGGCGCTACAAGCCCAGGGGGACAACGTGGTGATCAACCTGGCCTCCGATGAGTACTTCAAATCGGTGAAGCCGAAAAAGCTGGATGCGGACATTATCAAGCCGGTGTTCCTCGACGAGAAAAACGGCAAATTTAAAGTGATCAGCTTCTACGCCAAAAAAGCGCGCGGTCTGATGAGCCGTTTCATCATTCAAAACCGCCTGACGAAGCCAGAGCAGCTCACTGGCTTTAACAGTGAAGGGTATTTCTTCGACGAGGCATCGTCAGGAAAAAACGAGCTGGTGTTTAAGCGTCACGAGCAATAAAAGACAACCCCGCCAGCTGGCGGGGTTTGTGTTAATGGTGCTTCCGGTCCGGCCCCGGGCGATGATCGTCATGACGGTGATGATCGTGACGATCGCGATGTTCATCGTGCGGACGCCAGTGGTTATCGCGCCAATCATAGTGCGCTTTCCACCAGTCATGGTCGCGCCAGCGGCCGCCATCCCAGTAGTGTCCGTTATTATCCCGATCGCCAATTTGCAGTTTTACCGCAGGGACGAGGGTGATCTCAGCTGCCTGCACCGCCATGGGAGCGACCAGCATCAGTGAAAGCGCGATAAGTGCAGGTTTCAGTGTAGACATAGGTGACTCCTTATTCTTCTTGCCCAACGTGGGCCGATGTAAGGAGAGTACGTGATGGGAACGGTGGATGTTATTCTCTGCAATCCTAAACCCTAAGTGACCGCATTTATTGGGAATTTCTGCTTTTTTCCTGCTGTTTTTCTCCTTATTTTCTCCATAAAAAAGCCGGGTGGCGGCTTCGCCTTACCCGGCCTACTTTCTGAAATGTTCCAGGCCCGGTAAGGCGTAGCCGCCACCGGGCAATAAACTCACGCTCGGGTCATCATCAGCTTACGCAGTGCGGCAAAGTCTGCGGGCAGCTCATGGGACAGCAACGGCAGGTCGGCGCGCTCGGCCAGCTCTTTTGGCAGCGGCAGCGTTTCACCCAGGATCGCTTCCACGCTCTCTTTGAACTTGGCCGGATGGGCGGTACCGAGGAACAGGCCATACTCACCCGGTTGAAGCTGATCGCGCAAGGCACGATAGGCAATCGCCGCGTGCGGCTCAGAGGTATAGCCCACCGCTTTCAGCTCGCGCATGGTGGCTTTCGTGGTTTCGTCCGTCACCGCTGCGTAGCCCAGGTCGCCCAGACGCCAGACCTTACGGCGGAACAGCTCTTCCACACGCGGCCAGTTGTTAGGCTGTGACACATCCATCGCATTGGAGAGCGTGGCCTGCGTCGCGTTCGGCGCCCATTTTCCGTCCTTCAGGAAACGCGGCACGGTGTCGTTGGCGTTGGTAGCGGCGATAAAGCGCTTCACCGGCAGGCCGAGTGATTTCGCCAGCAGGCCCGCCGTCAGATCGCCGAAGTTCCCGCTTGGCACAGAAACTACCAGCTGATTGCGCGCGTCCTGCGGCAGCTGGGCCACCGCTTCGAAGTAGTAGCAGATCTGCGCCAGCAGACGGCTGATGTTGATGGAGTTGGCAGAGTTCAGCCCCAGCGCCGCCTTCAGCTCTTCGTCATCAAAGGCCTGCTTCACCAGCGCCTGGCAGGCATCGAAATCGCCGTCGATCGCCACGGTTTCAATGTTGCCCCCAAGAGTGCAGAACAGTTTTTCCTGAAGCGGGCTGATTTTGCCTTTCGGATAGAGGATCACCACGCGGACGTTTTTCAGGCCGTAGAACGCATGAGCCACCGCCGCACCGGTATCACCTGAGGTCGCGGTCAGGATGGTCACCGGTTTGTCGCCGCTGATGTGGGTCAGCATCTGCGCCATGAAGCGACCGCCGAAATCTTTGAACGCCAGCGTCGGGCCGTGGAACAGCTCCAGACAGCCAACGTCAGGCTCCACCTGCTTCACCGGGGCCGGGAAAGCAAACGCCGCGCGCACGCGCTCTTCGAGCAGCTCCTGCGGGATTTCGTCACCAATAAACGCAGACAGAATTTTGGTGCTGCGGGTGACAAAGTCCTGCTTAAGCAGTTCATCGATTTCAGTCAGTTGAAATTCCGGCAGGTCGTGGGGGAAGAACAGCCCCTGATTTTTGCCCAAACCCTGCGTTACCGCCTGCGCAAAGCTGACCTGCTCGTTATGATCTTTAAGGTTGTAGAGTTTCATTCGTTATCCCAGTACTCGTGCGCCAGCCGTGTCCAGACGGCAAATATGAACAAAGCCTTCCTGATTTTGCAGGTAGTGTTTAGAGAGCCAGTCCGCCACGCGCTGCGCGGTGTCTGGCTTGTCGCATAAGGCGAACAGCGTTGGGCCGGAGCCGGAGATGCCGCACGCCTGTGCGCCGATATCCATGGATGCCTGTCGCGCTTCGTTAAAGCCCGGCAGCAGCTTCGTGCGATACGGCTCGGCAATAACGTCTTTCATCAGTTTCGCCGCCAGCTGCGGCTGTCGGGTATAGCAGGCATGAATAAAGCCCGCCAGATGACGCCCGTGGGCGATACAGTCCTGACGACGATACTGCGCCGGCAGGATCGCACGCGCTTCGGCGGTAGAAACCTTAATGCCCGGATAGGCAAGCACCCACAGCCACTCATCAAACCCTGGCACCTGCTGGCTGATGATGCCATTTTCTTCAATCATCAGCTGCATGCCGCCAAGGAAGCACGGCGCCACGTTATCATAATGAATGCTGCCGGAGATGCGCCCTTCCAGCTCGCCCATCAGCGCCAGCAAGCGGCTGTTGTTCAGCGGCTTGCCGCAGTGCTCATTCATCGCCACCAGCGCGGCGACCACCGAGCAGGCGCTGGAGCCGAGTCCCGAACCAATCGGCATGCTCTTTTCCAGCGTCATGGCGACCGGCACGTTTTTACCAATCTCCTGACAGAAGCGTTCCCAGCACTGATAAACGATATTCTCACGCGGTTCAGGCGGCAGCTTGCTGGCAAAACGGCCGACGTTATTCAGGCTGAAGCGCTCTGCCGCCTCAACCGTTACCGTATCGCCCAGCAGCGAACCATCCACCGGCGTAACCGCCGCGCCCAGCACGTCAAATCCGACGCTCATATTGGCGCTGGAAGCCGGGGCATATACTTTAACCATCTTAAACTCCTAACTTCCATGACAGGGTACGCAGCAGATCGGCAAACACGCCCGCCGCCGTCACATCATTCCCTGCGCCATAGCCGCGAAGTACCAGCGGCAGTGGCTGATAATAATGGCTGTAGAACGCCAGGGCGTTCTCGCCGTTTTTCACCTTGTACAGCGGATCGTTGCCATCCACTTCGGCAATCTTCACGCGGCAGACGCCGTCTTCTTCAATATTGCCAACATAGCGCAATACCTTACCTTCATCACGGGCTTTCGCAACGCGGGCGGCAAAGGCGTCGTCAAGCTGCGGCAACCTGGCCATAAAAGCGCTGACGTCGCCGCTGTCATCAAATTCTGCTGGCAGCACCGGCTCAATCACGATATCCGAAAGCTCCAGCTCGCGGCCGGTTTCGCGCACCAGGATCAGCAGCTTACGCGCCACATCCATACCGGAGAGGTCGTCGCGCGGATCCGGCTCGGTGTAGCCCAGCTCGCGCGCGGCGCGGGTGGCTTCCGACAGGCTCATCCCTTCGTCCAGCTTGCCGAAGATAAACGACAGGGAGCCGGAGAGGATGCCGGAGAAACGCTGTAGTTCGTCGCCCGCGTTCAGCAGGTTTTGCAGGTTCTCGATGACCGGCAGGCCTGCGCCCACGTTGGTGTCATACAGAAACTTGCGGCGCGACTTGCTCGCCGCCAGACGCAGCTGGTGATAGTAATCCATCGACGAGGTGTTGGCCTTTTTGTTCGGCGTCACCACATGGAAACCTTCGCGCAGGAAATCCGCGTACTGATCGGCCACAGCCTGGCTGGAGGTACAGTCGACGATCACCGGGTTAAGCAGGTGATACTCTTTCACCAGACGGATCAGACGACCCAGGTTGAACGGCTCTTTCGCCTCTTCCAGTTCCGCCTGCCAGTTTTCCAGGTTCAGACCGTGGACGTTAGTCAGCAACGCTTTCGAGTTCGCAATTCCGCAGACGCGCAAATCGATATGTTTCTTCTTAAGCCACTCCTGCTGGCGCTTTACCTGCTCCAGCAGCGCGCCGCCGACGCCGCCGACGCCCACCAGGAACAGCTCAATCACCTGGTCGGTGTTGAACAGCATCTGATGCACCACGCGCACGCCGGTAGTGGCGTCATCGTTATCCACGACAACGGAAATTGAACGCTCTGATGAGCCCTGGGCAATCGCCACGATATTGATATTGGCCCGCGCCAGGGCGGCAAAGAATTTGGCGGAGATTCCGCGCAGGGTGCGCATGCCGTCGCCTACCACGGAGATCACGGCCAGACGCTCCTGAATAGAGAGCGGCTCCAGCAGCTCTTCTTTCAGCTCCAGGTAGAACTCTTCTTCCAGCGCGCGACGGGCGCGCAGGCAATCGCCCTGCGGGACGCAGAAGCTGATGCTGTATTCGGAAGAAGACTGCGTGATCAGCACCACGGAGATCCCATTACGGGACATGGCCGCAAACACGCGTGCCGCCATGCCAACCATACCTTTCATACCCGGGCCAGAGACGCTGAACATCGCCATGTTATTAAGGTTCGAAATGCCTTTTACCGGCAGGTCATCTTCATCAGCGCTGGCGCCAATCAGCGTACCCGGCGCCTGCGGATTACCGGTATTTTTAATCAGGCAAGGGATCTGGAACTGGGCAATCGGGGAGATGGTACGTGGGTGAAGCACTTTGGCGCCGAAGTAGGAAAGCTCCATCGCTTCCTGGTACGACATCGACTTCAACAGCCTGGCGTCCGGCACCTGGCGCGGGTCGCAGGTATATACACCATCAACGTCAGTCCAGATCTCACAACAGTCTGCACGTAAACAGGCCGCCAGCACGGCAGCGGAGTAGTCAGAGCCGTTACGCCCCAGCACCACCAGTTCGCCCTTCTCGTTACCGGCGGTGAAGCCTGCCATCAGGATCATGTGGTCAGACGGGATTTTGCTCGCCGCAATGCGGCGTGTCGACTCGGCAATGTCGACGGTGGATTCAAGGTAGTGTCCCACAGCCAGCAGTTTTTCAACCGGATCGATGACCGTCACGTGGTGACCGCGCGCTTCCAGCACGCCTGCCATGATGGCGATAGAGAGTTTTTCACCCCGGCAAATTAGCGCCGCGTTGATGCTGTCCGGGCATTGACCCAGCAGGCTGATACCGTGAAGGACATGTTTAATCTGGGCAAATTCGAGTTCAACGGTGGTTTTCAGCTGCGCCAGCGGGAAGCCAGGCTGGGCGTCTGCCAGCCCCTGAAGCAGTTCAGCGAAGATACGCTCGGCGTCGCTGATGTTCGGAAGTGCATCCTGGCCACCGATGGTTTTTTCAATCATCGCCACCAGGTGGTTCGTGATTTTTGCCGGGGCAGAGAGCACGGTAGCAACCTGCCCCTGCCTGGCGTTACTTTCCAGGATATCGGCAACACGCAGAAAACGCTCTGCATTTGCCACTGATGTACCGCCGAACTTCAACACTCGCATGGTTCTACCTCATTTCCTTTAGCCGAAAAAAAAGCCCGCACTGTTCAGGTGCGGGCTTTTTTCTGTTTTTCCTGTACGCGTCAGCCCGCATCGTTACCTGTGGTAATGATGATGGTTGTAGTAATGGTGGTGATGCTGATGCGTTTCATGGATGTTGTGTACTCTGTCATTATTATCTGTCTGTGCTCTATTCTTTTAGGGTTAAAGGATCGGACACCTTAAGTCAATGAATTTTTAATTTGATCACAATTCGGGACATTCTCACGTCCCGCTGCGTGCAGATTTATTTTCATCGGAATACCCCAGATGCAACCCCAGACATTAGCAGGATCGGCCATAATAAAAACTTATGACACTATTTTACTCGGCTAATTTTTTTTCAATATCATGAAGCAATCGGTGCAGCATTGCCGTGTCGCGCTGTTCAAGACGCCCCAGGCGCTGCTGTAACCAGTCCACCATTTTTTGATCGTCAGCGACGCCCAGTTGCTCGAGAAGCTTATCTGCACGAATACGCAGCGCCGCCAGCTGGTTTTCATCCGTTACTGACGCTGGCGGCTGAGAAATTTGTATTAAGGATGCTAATTGATAGCAGTACACCATCACCGCCTGCCCCAGATTGAGTGACGGATAATCCGCCACCATCGGCGCGCCCGTCAGCACGTCAGCCAGTTCCAGTTCTTCGTTAGTCAGCCCGGAATCTTCTCGCCCAAACACCAGCGCGGCTTTCTCCAGCCACTGGCTTTTTTCTTCCAGTAGTGGCACCAGTTCAGCAGGCGTGGCGTAATAATGAAACTTCGCCCGGCTGCGCGCGGTCGTCGCGACGGTAAACGAAATATCGTGCAGCGCCTCAGCGAGCGTAGCGTAAGTGGTTATATTATCGAGAATATCACCCGAACCGTGCGCCACCCATCGCGCAGCAGGCTCCAGATGCGACGTGCTGTCTACGATACGCAAATCGGTAAAACCCATGGTCTTCATGGCACGCGCCGCAGCGCCAATATTTTCAGCTCTTGCTGGTGCCACCAGCACAATCGACAGATGCATTTATGCTCTCTTTTTAATCAGTTAGCAGGTAAAAATGTGATTCACTTCAACATATTACGCAGCACGAATTTACAATTTTGCAACACAAATCACCGAAATAGCGTTTCATAACAATTAAAAAAAGCTAAACTATTTTGTGGCTGAACAATCAGTTAGAATGTTAACAGAAGTCCATTATCCTTATGTTTTGTAATGATAATGACCTTATGAATACTCTTTTCCGATTGGATTCGTACCGTTTATCAATCAATGTCCGCAACTAGTTGGTTTATTGAAAAATTGTGACAAAGGCTAGCATTCAGCTACGATGATTTCATCAAACTGTTAACGTGCTACAATTGAACTTGATATATGTCAACGAAGCGTAGTTTTATTGGGTGTCCGGTGTCACTTAGCCTGTTATGTTGCTGTTAAAATGGTTAGGATGACAGCCGTTTTTGACACTGTCGGGTCCAAAGGGAAAGTACCCACGACCAAGCTAATGATGTTGTTGACGTTGATGGAAAGTGCATCAAGAACGCAATTACGTACTTTAGTCACGTTAAGCCGATCATGTTAATTTGCGACATGCATCAGGCAGGTCAGGGACTTTTGTACTTCCTGTTTCGATTTAGTTGGCAATTTAGGTAGCAAACATGCAGACCCCGCACATTCTTATCGTTGAAGACGAGTTGGTAACACGCAACACGTTAAAGAGCATTTTCGAAGCAGAAGGCTACGATGTCTTTGAAGCGACCGATGGCGCAGAGATGCATCAGATCCTTTCTGAAAATGATATCAACCTGGTGATTATGGATATCAATCTGCCGGGCAAAAACGGGCTTCTTCTGGCGCGCGAACTGCGTGAACAGGCGAACGTCGCGTTGATGTTCCTGACAGGCCGTGACAACGAGGTTGATAAAATTCTTGGTCTGGAAATCGGCGCGGATGACTACATCACCAAGCCGTTCAACCCTCGCGAGTTAACCATTCGTGCACGCAACCTGCTGTCCCGCACCATGAATCTGGGTACGGTCAGTGAAGAGCGTCGTAGCGTCGACAGCTACAAATTCAACGGCTGGGAACTTGATATCAATAGCCGTTCGCTGATTAGCCCGAACGGTGAGCAGTACAAACTGCCGCGCAGTGAATTCCGCGCGATGCTGCACTTCTGCGAAAACCCGGGCAAGATCCAGTCCCGTGCAGAACTGCTGAAGAAAATGACCGGTCGTGAGTTGAAGCCACACGATCGTACCGTTGACGTAACCATCCGTCGTATTCGTAAACATTTCGAATCTACGCCTGATACGCCGGAAATCATCGCCACGATCCATGGTGAAGGCTATCGTTTCTGCGGTGACCTCCAGGAGTAATCCTCCCGTCACGCAGTAAAAAACGGCGCTTTTGCGCCGTTTTTTTTATCAATGCCACGGCATAATCGGCACCGCGCTAATCGCGTTTTTCGGTGAGCCTTCCACGACTTTGTCGGAATAAGCCAGATAAGCCAGTGTGTTGCGCTTCGCGTCATAAAAACGGACCACCTGTAGCTTTTTGAACACCAGCGAGGTCCGTTTCTGGAATACAACGTCGCCCTGCGCTTTGCCGTTTTTAATTTTGTCACTCAATTCCACCGGACCAACCTGCTGGCAGGAGATGGCCGCGTCAGACGTGTCTTCAGCCAGCCCCAGGCCGCCTTTAATCCCGCCGGTCTTCGCCCGGCTGACATAGCAGGTGACGTTTTTAACGTCCGGATCGTCAAAGGCCTCCACCACAATTTTGTGGTCCGGCCCAAACATTTTAAACACGGTGTCCACGGAGCCAATTTGCTCCGCCTGTGCCACGCGCCCTGCCATCAGCGCCAGTGCTGCAAAGACTAAAACCTTGTATTTCATATTGTTACCATTCATAAAAATTACGCTGAGCAATTATTCAACAGGTTAGATAAAAATGTAGCAAGATCACAGGATTAGAATATATCCGCATTTAAATCACCACAAAAAGCATTTATGCGCAAAAAAAACACTGAATGCTAAAACGTCAAAAAATGCTATTATCCGCTAACCTGTAAACAGGCACCTGCGGCAGTTTTAAGGATGAGGATAGTATATGGATCAGGCTGGAATTATTCGCGACCTGCTCACCTGGCTGGAAGGTCATCTCGACCAGCCTTTGTCACTGGATAATGTGGCGGCAAAAGCAGGCTATTCCAAGTGGCATCTGCAAAGGATGTTCAAGGATGTCACCGGTCATGCTATCGGTGCCTATATTCGCGCACGTCGTTTATCAAAGTCTGCTGTCGCGTTGCGCCTGACCGCGCGACCAATCCTGGATATTGCCCTGCAATATCGCTTCGATTCACAGCAAACCTTCACTCGCGCCTTTAAAAAACAGTTCTCGTTAACGCCAGCGCTTTATCGCCGCTCGCCGGACTGGAGCTCCTTTGGTATGCGTCCGCCGCTGCGTCTGGGCGAGTTTGCGATGCCAAAATATGAAATCATCACCCTGCCGGAAACGCACCTGGTCGGCACCACGCAGAGCTACTCCTGTTCCCTGGAGCAGATCTCCGAGTTCCGCCATCAGATGCGCGTTCAGTTCTGGCGCGAATTTTTAAGCCATGCTCCGGCGATCCCGCCGATTCTGTATGGCCTGAACGAAACGCATCCCAGCCAGGAAAAAGACGACGAGCAGGAGGTGTTCTATACCACGGCGCTGACGCCTGACATGGCGAACGGTTACATTCATGGCTCGAAGCCTGTCGTGCTGGAAGGCGGCGAGTATGTGATGTTCTCATACGAAGGGTTAGGAACGGGCGTTCAGGAGTTCATCCTGACCGTTTACGGGACCTGCATGCCGATGCTGAATCTGAATCGCCGTAAAGGTCAGGACATTGAGCGCTACTATCCGGCGCAAGATGCAAAACCGGAAGAAGGCCCTATCAATCTGCGGATGGAATTCCTGATTCCGGTACGTCGTTAACGCTGCAACTCATCCAGTGCAGGGGCATCAAGATGCGAAATGTCCCCTGCCATCTCAACCACCCACCCCGATGCCAGCCAGGCACTTTCCTGATAGTCGATACGGGAAATGGAACAGTTGCGCAGACGCAAACGGCGCTCGGCGTAAGCCGGCAGCCCCAGAATGGTACTCACCAGGCAACCCAGCGCGATACCGTGGCTCACCAGCAGCGGTCGGCTACCTGCCGGGAGTTTCAGGCACTCGGCCAGCGCGGCATGCATGCGCACGCTCAGCTCCTGCATGGATTCCCCCTCAGGGATGCGACCATCTTCAGTGCCGTTCACCAGCGTGCGACGCCAGCCTTCTTCGGTTTCCGTCAGCGTATCGATAGGGCGTTTTTCCAGCACGCCCATATCCAGCTCGCGCAGGCGCGGTTCAAGGGTCACGTCGCAGCCACAGGCATCGGCGATGATGCGTGCCGTCTGCTGCGTGCGGCCTAAATCACTGGAGATGACGTGAGTGATACCCAGCGTTCTGGCGCGCTCCGCCACCTGCCACGCTTGCTGCACACCTTTGTCGGTGAGAGGACTGTCTGACTGGCCTTGAATACGTCGCTCGGCGTTCCACTGCGTTTCACCGTGGCGAACAAGGTATACCTGTAACATGCTTTTTTTCCGTTATACTGCGATGAATTTTTTAAATCGAGCTTAATTATGCACCATGTTGTCTCTGCTACCACCAATCCTGCCAAAATTCAGGCAATTCTAAGGGCATTTGAAGAGATCTTCGGCGAAGGATCCTGCCATATTGACGCCGTCGGCGTCGAGAGCGGTGTGCCGGAACAGCCGTTTGGCAGCGAGGAAACACGCGCTGGCGCACGAAATCGCGTGGCGAATGCAAAAGCCGCCGCGCCAGATGCTGACTTCTGGGTCGCGATTGAAGCAGGTATCGACGAAGGGGCGACCTTCAGCTGGGTTGTCATCGAAAGCCGCGAGCAGCGCGGCGAAGCGCGTTCAGCCACGCTGCCGCTGCCGGAGGTCATACTGGAGAAAGTCCGCGCGGGTGAGGCGCTGGGGCCGGTAATGTCGCACTACACCGGCATTGATGAGATTGGTCGTAAAGAGGGGGCGATTGGCGTCTTTACCGCGGGCAAGCTCACCCGTTCGAGCGTTTACCACCAGGCCGTTATTCTGGCGTTAAGTCCGTTCCATAACGCGATTTATCGTTAAGTTTGTAGGCCGGATTAGGCGAAGCCGTCATCCGGCGTTTTTAAGCAATACCGCTTCCAGCCACTGACGCAGTTCAACCGGCGCCGACTTCAGGCTGTTTGAACCCCGGGTAATCGTCGCGATGCCCGCGCCCAGCTCGTTTTTCAGTTCACGCTGGCTCATTTCGCCACGCAGCAGTTCCTCAATAATGCGTACCCGTGTACCCAGCGCTTCACGCTCGTCTGGCGTCAGCATCAGCTGTAGCAAGGGTAAATGCAGATCTTTGTCGTAAGACTGGCGGAGCAACTCCACAAAACGAAGCCACTCCTGATGACGCTGTTCGGCCATGGCCGAGGAATACGGGGAATGCTGGGTCATGTTATGCTGCCTCTTGTACTCATTAGCGAGTACAGCATAACACAACCCGCGCCGATCAGTAACTTCTCTGCCACTCGGCATCGCTCATCAGGGCATCTTTCTCCCCCATGAAGTGCCGATAGTAGGCGTCATACGCCAGCACGTTCTTCACATATCCGCGCGTTTCCGAGAACGGAATGCTCTCGACGAACGCCACGGCGTCGAGCCGCCCTGCGCTGTTGCCAAGCCATGTCCGCACGCGGCCTGGCCCGGCGTTGTACGCGGCTGACGCGAAGATGCGGTTATTACCGAACTGCTGATAGACGTACTGCAAGTAGCTGGTACCGATGTTGATGTTGGTCTCCGGATCCAGCAGCTGGGACGGGCTGCTGTAGCCTGGGATATTAAACATCTTCACCGTGTGCGTCGCGGTGCCCGGCATAATTTGCATCAGGCCGCTGGCCCCCACCGGCGAACGCACTTTCGGGTTCCAGGCGCTTTCCTGACGGGCAATGGCCATCGCGTAGCTTTGCGGAATATCTTTGCCGCTGGTGTAGCGATCGAACAGATCCTTATAAGCCAGCGGGAAACGCTCTTCGAGATGATCCCACAGCTTGCCGGCGATCGTCGCCTGCACGCTCAGATCCCACCAGCGATTATCAAACGCATAGCGGGCAAGCTGCGCCTTCTCGTCGGTGGTACGGCTGGTGACCAGGTTGGCCCATTCGCTGCGCGCGGTATTATCCAGATTCCAGTACATCAGCTCGCGCACGCGCGCCATTTCCGGACCCTGCGTCAGCGCCGGGTTCGCGTTGGCTGGCGCTTTGTCGATCTTCAGGGTGTACTCCTCACCCAGACGCTGCGCCGCCGCCATCGGGTAGAAGCCGCGCTGCTGCATCAGGGAGTGGAGGATCGCTTTAGCTTCGTCTTCACGACCACGCTCCAGCAGCAGGTCCGCCTGCCAGTAACGCCATTCATCTTTCTCTTTAGCATCCATCGGCAGGCGCGCCAGCCAGGTATTGAGGCCACGACGATCGCCCGTTCCCAGCGCCATGCGCACGCGACGCTCCACCAGCGAGACAGAGTTTGAACGCATTACCGCGTCGTCACGCCAGCGCGCCTGTTCGTCGGTGACATCTGTTCCCATCAGTCGCCATGCCACAATATCGCGCAGTTCCTGGGTTTGATCGTCATTAAGCTGCTGGGCCTGCACCAGCTGCGGGATCATCAGCCGGGCGTTTTCCACATCCTCACGCGCCACGCTGGAAAAGGCCACCGCCGCCATCTGGCGGGTAAAATCGGTCGCGCCGGTGGTACGCGCAAACGTCAGCACGGTATTGGGATCGTTTGCCAGACTGATAACGGCAGAGGCAATGGTCTGATAATCCGCGGGCATCTGGCCCGCCAGCACGGTAACCAGCCGGGTGTTTCCGGCCTTCATCGCCAGGCGAATACGTTCCAGGTAAGAGAGCGGATCCTGCTTGCCCGAGGCGCGCCAGGCGCTGAACAGCGGGTCACAGGCGTTTGGCTGGCTTTTGCCCGTCAACCACAGCTCTTTCGCGCCGGTCCAGGCTTCCTCCTGCTGACCGGTCGCCCATTTCGCATAATAGTAATTACACTGCGCTTCCGTCGCGCCCGGTTTATCCGGGCTGAAAGCCAGCAGGCCGCGCCAGTCTTCGCGACGGGCCAGCTCGTTCACAAACCGGGACTTCAAGGTGCGCGCAGGCGGCAGTGTCGGGTTCGCCTGAATGAAGTTATTTACGGTGACGGTCGGTTGATTCATGAGATCATCAGTGATCTGACGATACTCCAGATACGGATACAGCGGATAATCCTTCAGCGTCGGCATCAGCGCCTGCACGGTATCCATCTGCTTGTTGTCCCATGCCTGCTTAATCTGGGCATAGCGGTTACGTTGTTCATCCAGTGAATCGGCATGCACCGCCTGGCTTACCGCCATTACGCATACGCTGGCAGCCAGCAGACGCCAGACCACCCGTTTGGCTTTTTCCACAAGCTCTTCCTCATTGTTTTTCGTCAGTTGCAGCGTCTTGCCACGTGAAAGTTACCTCAACTTATGCTAACCAGGCATCCCACAACGCGCCACGTCATGGACACTTTTTTACCTTTCTTGCGCGTTTTAACACTCCCGACGTTCCTGGCTGGGATTAGGGCGTGAAAAAGGCTACACTTCGAGGCTGAAATTCATTCTCATCACGATAAAAGAGGCGAAGTCCAACGTGGCTCAATTCGTTTATACCATGCATCGTGTCGGCAAAGTTGTCCCGCCGAAACGTCATATTCTTAAAAATATCTCGCTGAGCTTTTTCCCGGGCGCAAAAATCGGTGTTCTGGGTCTCAACGGTGCCGGTAAGTCCACCCTGCTGCGCATCATGGCCGGCATCGATACAGACATCGAAGGTGAAGCCCGTCCGCAGCCTGGCATCAAGATCGGCTACCTGCCGCAGGAACCTCAGCTGAACCCGGAACACACCGTGCGTGAATCCGTTGAAGAAGCGGTATCCGAAGTGGTTAACGCCCTGAAAGGTCTGGATGAAGTGTATGCCAAATACGCCGAGCCGGATGCGGACTTCGACAAACTGGCCGCTCAGCAGGGCAAATTTGAAGAGATTATCCAGGCGCACGACGGTCACAACCTGAACGTGCAGCTGGAGCGCGCGGCAGATGCCCTGCGTCTGCCGGACTGGGATGCGAAAATCGCGAATCTCTCCGGTGGTGAACGCCGCCGCGTGGCGCTGTGCCGCCTGCTGCTGGAAAAACCAGACATGCTGCTGCTCGACGAACCAACCAACCACCTGGATGCGGAATCCGTGGCGTGGCTGGAACGCTTCCTGCACGACTTCGAAGGCACCGTGGTGGCAATTACCCACGACCGCTACTTCCTCGACAACGTGGCGGGCTGGATCCTGGAGCTGGACCGCGGCGAAGGTATTCCGTGGGAAGGTAACTACTCCTCCTGGCTGGAACAGAAAGATCAGCGTCTGGCGCAGGAAGCGTCTCAGGAAGCGGCGCGCCGTAAATCTATTGAGAAAGAGCTGGAGTGGGTGCGTCAGGGCGCGAAAGGCCGTCAGTCCAAGGGCAAAGCCCGTCTGGCACGCTTCGAAGAGCTGAACAACACCGAATACCAGAAGCGTAACGAAACCAACGAACTGTTTATCCCGCCTGGCGCACGTCTGGGGGATAAAGTGGTTGAAGTGACCAACCTGCGTAAGTCATACGGCGACCGCCTGCTGATCGACGATCTGACCTTCTCCGTACCGAAAGGTGCGATTGTGGGCATTATCGGTCCGAACGGCGCGGGTAAATCCACCCTGTTCCGCATGATGTCCGGTCAGGAACAACCTGACAGCGGCTCTATCACCCTGGGTGAGACCGTGAAGCTGGCCTCCGTTGACCAGTTCCGTGACGCGATGGACAACAGCAAAACCGTGTGGGAAGAAGTCTCCGGCGGTCTGGATATCATGCGTATCGGCAACACCGAGATGCCAAGCCGCGCCTATGTTGGCCGCTTTAACTTCAAGGGCACCGACCAGGGCAAACGCGTGGGCGAGCTGTCTGGCGGTGAGCGTGGTCGTCTGCACCTGGCGAAGCTGCTTCAGGTTGGCGGCAACGTTCTGCTGCTCGATGAACCTACCAACGACCTGGACATCGAAACCCTGCGCGCGCTGGAAAACGCCCTGCTGGAATTCCCGGGCTGCGCCATGGTTATCTCGCACGACCGCTGGTTCCTTGACCGTATCGCGACCCACATTCTGGACTACCAGGACGAAGGTAAAGTGGAGTTCTTCGAAGGTAACTTCACCGAATACGAAGAGTACAAGAAACGCACGCTGGGCGCAGACGCGCTGGAGCCGAAGCGTATTAAGTACAAGCGTATTGCGAAATAAAAGCAAAACGGCAACTTCGGTTGCCGTTTTTTATGTTTGTTCCCTCTCCGCGTGGGAGAGGGCCTGGGTGAGGGCATCAGGCCGCACAGTGTGTAGGCCGGGTAAGGCGAAGCCACCACCCGGCTTTTTTATTTGCCCACGTAATACCGCTTCACCTCATCAAACTGCATCGCAAAGTCGATATAGCTCATCAGCGCAGGCGAATTGAGCTTACGGCTCGGATAGGCCAGCCAGAGATCGTTCCCCTCAACGCGCCACTCCGGTAGCACCTTTACCAGCGCGCCCTTTTCAATTTTATCTTCCAGCAGGAATGCGGGTAACAGCGTGATCCCCGCCCCGGCAATGGCGCATTCTCGGGCGTACACCAGGTTATCCGTCATGTGGGCGTTATCCGGCAGGTAGCGGTAATCCTCACTCTCGCTTCGCAGAAGCCACTCCGACCATGCCCGGTGCGTAATGCAGCGGTGATCCACCAGCTGTCGTGGATGGATTAACGGCGCCCGACGTGCCAGATAGTCAGGCGAGGCCAGCATGTAGCGCGGACAGTGCCCAATCATGCGGCCAATCAGGGAAGAATCCTGCGGTTTGCCGGTGCGCAGCGCCACGTCAAAGCCCGACTCGACCAGATCCACCACATCGTCTGAAATTGATACATCCAGCGACACGTCAGGGTAGCGAAGCTGGAACTCGGCATTCATATGCGCCAGCAGCGTCGCGCCAATCCCTGCCGGACAGGTGATCCTCAGCCGTCCGCTGGGGTTTTCTCGCAGCCGCTGAATGGCATACTCCGCGCGCTCGCTGGCCGCCAGCATCTCGCGGCAGTGCACCAGATAGTGCTCGCCCGCAAACGTCAGGCTTATTCTGCGCGTCGTGCGGTTAAGCAGGCGGATCCCCACCTGCTGCTCCAGCTGGCTAATGCGTTGGCTGACGCTGGATTTCGGCAGTTCAGCCTTCTGCGCCGCCGCAGTAAAGCTGCCCATCTCAGCCACCAGCGCAAACAGCGCCATATCCTGTAGCTGTTTAAACATGATTGTTCACCCTGTACGAACGCTGAGTTCTTGATTGTCCATCTTATCATGCAGCTGACCACTTAATAGACTAGCCTCAACACAACGCATTCATTGAGGAGAACACCATGTCTGTTAAAGCCATTGCCGTTAACCCAGAAAATCCCTCCACCTTCGTTGAAATCACCCCGCCGATGCCGCAGCCCGGCGAGTACGATCTGCTGGTGGAGGTGAAAGCCGTCTCCGTAAACCCGGTGGACACCAAGGTACATGCAGGCATTGCTAAAAGCGGGTTGAAGGAGCCGCGCATTCTCGGGTGGGATGCCAGCGGGATCGTCAAAGCCGTCGGGGCTGGCGTCACCGGATTCAAACCGGGTGACGAAATATGGTACGCGGGGGATATCACCCGACCGGGCAGCAATACCACGCACCAGCTTATCGATGCGCGCATTGTCGGGCACAAGCCTGCAAACCTTGGCTGGGCCTCTGCGGCAGCACTGCCGCTGACGGCGCTCACCGCGTGGGAAGGCCTGTTTGAACGGCTGAAGATTCAGGATGCCGACGCAGATAAAACGCTGCTGATAATTGGCGGCGCGGGTGGAGTCGGATCGCTGGCGATCCCGTTTGCGAAGCACAACAGCAAGGTGAAGATCGTCGCAACCGCCTCACGAGAAGATTCCGCCCGATGGTGTCGTGATCGCGGGGCTGACGTTGTCGTAGATTACCGCGACCTGAAGGGTGAACTGGCGAAACAGGGGCTCACCTTTGTGGATTACATTTTTATCCTCAACGACACCGACGGGCACTGGGATGCGGTCAGCGATCTGATTGCCCCTCAGGGACACATTTGTTCCATCGTTGAAAATGCGCATCCGCTAAACCAGGACAAGCTGAAGTCCAAATCTGCCGCCCTGCACTGGGAATTTATGTACACCCGCAGCATGTACCAGACCGCGGATATGGCGCGCCAGGGCGAGATTTTAAATGAGGTGGCGAAGCTGGTGGATAACGGCGTGGTGGAAAGCTCGCTCAGCGAAACGCTGCACGGGCTGAGCGTGGAAAGCATTACCGAAGCGCACCGCATGGTGCTGGAGGGGCATATGCGTGGGAAAGTGGTGGTTGAGTATTGAGTGGACTGATTCCCTCACCCTGCCCTCTCCCCACGGGGGAGAGGGTAAAGTCAGCTCCGTGCGATCCCCTCTCCCCTTTGGGGAGAGGGTTAGGGTGAGGGGTAAGTTTTTTACCCCTGCTCACCCATCATCTCTTTCACCAGCTCGACGCAGCGCAGGAAACGGGTGTCGTAATCCGACTCTTCCACATGCACAAACTCAACGTTGTTCTCGTTAAGCATCTCCACCAGCATGGTCTGGAACTCACGCCTGTCCACCGAGCTGCCCAGGCTGCGCATGCCGTCGGCTACCCATGGGGTGTTGTTTTCCAGCAGGATAACCAGATCAAAGCGGTATTCATCAATCAGCGCCTGCACAAACGGGTGCTCACGTCCTTCGTACTTTTTACAGAACGCCTGCGTGGTGACGAAATCGGTATCAATAAAGGCGACTTTATTGGCGTATTTCACCGCGAAATCAATGTATTGGGCATGACCAAGCGCGATTTTATCGTAGTCGGAATACTGTAATGCCATCTCGTCACCACCGAGGTGTGAGAAGACGTAATCGCGGCCATACTCCCACGCACTGGTGGTATTGAAGATATTCGCCAGCTTATTCACCAGCGTCGATTTCCCGCTCGACTCGCCGCCGAGGATCGCCACCGTACGCACGAAGAACGGCTTCACCTCGGTCGGAATGTAGTCCCAGTAGCGGAACGGGTTCTCGCGGATCTGCGCCCCGCTGATGTTCATAAAGGTGCGTTTAGGATCGATCAGCACGGTTTCGATACCCAGATGCTCGCGGAACTGCGGCGCGTCGGACTCTTCAGAGGTGTAGATCCAGTTAGGCGCAATGCCCTTCTCTTCCATAAACGCTTTGATGCCGTTACTCCACACGTCCCAGCCGTGCGGGTACGGCTCCATGCCCTCTTCGTTAAAGGCATGAATACGAATATTTTTCT
The DNA here is from genome assembly GCF_049236805.1 of Enterobacter cloacae complex sp. XAL002. Classification (NCBI taxonomy): domain Bacteria; kingdom Pseudomonadati; phylum Pseudomonadota; class Gammaproteobacteria; order Enterobacterales; family Enterobacteriaceae; genus Enterobacter; species Enterobacter cloacae complex sp. XAL002. The sequence goes on along the minus strand of NZ_JBMKJN010000004.1, from coordinate 59,838 downwards.
GATACTTAAAGGTCTGAAGCAGCCAGCGCAGGCGATCCGGCACGGTGGGCTGCTGCGACATGGCGCTGTCTTCAAACAGCTGGCGATCGCGGGTTTCATCATAACCCATGATGATATGCAGCTCGTCGACCTGGCTACAGGCGCGCTGGATCAGATAGATATGCCCGGTATGCAGCGGGTAGAACTTACCGAACACCACGCCAATGTTCTTTTGCATCCGCGGAAATTCAAGCCCCAGAAAACGGTGCAGCGCTTCCAGCTTCTGCGCGCTGGGGCTTTTGATTTTGGCGTTCAGCAGTTGGCTCAGGTAGCCCTTGGTCATGCCGCTGGCGTCCGCTACCTGCTGTAACGTGCAACCCTTCTGGCGGATAGCGGTCTTGATGTAGTCAAATGATGACATAAATTACGGTGCCTCCTGCAAAATCGAATACGTAATTATAAGTCGTCAAAGACATTTAACGCATCTGCGAGTTTTTTAACGCCAAAAACCTGCATCCCTTCCGGGATTTTTTTCGGCACGTTGGCGGCCGGAACAATTGCGCGGCGGAAGCCATGTTTTGCCGCTTCGGAGATACGCTCCTGACCGCTCGGCACCGGGCGAATTTCGCCCGCCAGCCCTACTTCGCCAAATACCACCAGATCCTGCGGCAACGGTCTGTCGCGCAGGCTGGAGACCATCGCCAGCAACAGCGCCAGATCCGCGCTGGTTTCCGTAACCTTCACCCCACCAACCACGTTGACGAACACGTCCTGATCCGCCATTTGCAGGCCGCCGTGACGGTGCAACACCGCCAGCAGGATCGCCAGGCGGTTCTGTTCCAGACCGACCGCCACGCGCCGCGGATTACCCATCATCGAGTGATCCACCAGCGCCTGAATTTCAACCAGCAGCGGACGCGTCCCCTCCCACAGCACCATCACCGAACTACCTGACGTAATCTCGTCGCCACGGCTCAGGAAGATGGCCGACGGGTTGCTGACTTCGCGCAGCCCCTGCTCGGTCATGGCAAACACGCCCAGTTCATTCACCGCGCCGAAGCGGTTTTTATGGCTGCGCAGGGTACGAAAACGGGAATCCGCATCGCCGTCGAGCATCACCGAGCAGTCGATACAGTGCTCAAGCACTTTCGGGCCGGCCAGCGAGCCGTCTTTGGTGACGTGGCCCACCATCACTATCGCTACGCCGCGCGTTTTGGCAAAGCGCGTTAAGTACGCAGCCGTTTCACGCACCTGCGCCACGCTCCCCGGTGACGACTGAATGTCCGCCATGTGCATCACCTGGATGGAGTCGATCACCATGAGCTTCGGCTGCTCTTCTTCGGCGATCATGCAGATCTGCTCGATGCTGGTTTCCGAGAGCATATTCAGATTGCCGGTCGGCAGACCGAGGCGGTGCGCGCGCATCGCCACCTGCTGGAGTGACTCTTCGCCTGTGACGTACAGGGTTTTCATCTGTTCGGCGAGCTTGCAGAGCGTTTGCAGCAGCAGGGTCGATTTACCCGCGCCCGGGTTACCGCCGATCAGAATAGCGCTGCCCGGCACTACGCCACCGCCGAGCACGCGGTCAAATTCTTTGAATCCGGTTGAGAAGCGCGGCAGCGCCTCAAGGCTGATATCCGAAAGTTTTTGTACCTTCGACACGCCTGCATTGCCCGCATAGCCGCTCAGGCGTTCATTGCGGGCCACGCTCGGCGAAGCCGCCACACCACGCACTTCGGTGATGGTGTTCCAGGCATGACAGGCGCTGCATTGCCCCTGCCAGCGCGGATAATCCGCACCACATTCATTACAGACAAATGCGCGTTTTGGAGCTTTCGCCACGGTTTACCTCGTTATTTCTGTGCGGTCTGCGCGCCGGATAGCGCTGACGCTTACCCGGCCTACAAAAGCAGGCCGCTATTTTTGATTAATGCTGCCGGAGAGAATGCAGAACACGCCCATCAGGTCAGCATGACGGATAGTGACTTCCGTCTTTTCATTCACTTTCGGCTTGGCATGGTAGGCGATACCCAGTCCGGCAACTTTGATCATCGGCAGATCGTTCGCGCCATCGCCGATGGCGACGGTCTGCTCGACCGGAATGGCATATTTCTCCGCCAGACGCGTCAGCGTATTGGCTTTGTACTGCGCATCCACGATGTCGCCAATCACTTGTCCTGTGAGTTTGCCGTCCATGATCTCCAGCTCGTTTGCCACCACGGTGGTCAGACGCAGCTTGTCACGCAGGTAATCGGCAAAGAAGGTGAACCCACCGGAGGCAATCGCCACTTTCCAGCCGAGCGTCTCCAGCTTGAGCACCAGCTGCGTCAGCCCTGGCATCAGGGGCAGTTCATCGCGCACCTGACGCAAAATGTTAGCATCGGCCCCCTTCAGGGTCGCCACGCGCTGTCTCAGGCTGGCGGTGAAATCCAGCTCGCCGCGCATCGCGCGCTCGGTGACTTCCGCCACCAGCTCGCCGCTGCCCGCCAGTTTAGCAATCTCGTCAATACACTCGATCTGAATGGCGGTGGAGTCCATGTCCATCACCAGCAGGCCAGGCGTTTTCAGGTGCGGAATTTTGCCGAGCGGAGCAACGTCCAGCCCGGCGTCGTGCGCCAGACGCGTGGCACGCTGCGTCAGGGAACCCGCCAGGCGAATAACCTGATAATCTTCCACGCACCAGGCCGCAACGATGACCATCGCTGCGCCCAGTTTAGTTTGATACTGGGTGAGGCGTTGCTTATCCAGGCCGCGTCCGTACAGCAGCCAGCCGCTACGGCCAGCGTGGTAATCGAGAGGCATCACCTCATCGCCACTTAAAGAGAGCGGCAATCCTGGCCATAAAGAGACATCCGTTGGCAGGTCGCACCAGGTAATGTTCGGCATTGAAGCTCCTGTAATTTCGTTCGCGCCGGAAGGTTCCAGAGGGAAAATAACGCATGAGGCTACCCTGTAACCATCACTTCTGGCAACATTAAGCCGTAAATTTTAAGCAGGTGGAATATGGCTCGCGCAAAACTGAAATTCCGGCTTCATCGCGCCGTGATTGTCCTGATCTGTCTCGCACTATTAGTGGCGCTTATGCAGGGGGCATCCTGGTTTAGCCAGAATCACCAACGACAGCGTAACCCACAGTTTGAAGAACTGGCCCGTACGCTGGCGCGCCAGGTGACGCTCAACGTTGCGCCGTCTATGCGCACCGAAACGCCGGATGACAAGCGGATAGCGCAGGTATTGCGCCAGCTTACGGAAAACAGCCGCATTCTGGATGCGGGCGTGTACGATGAACAGGGCGACCTGATTGCCCGCGCGGGTGAGCATGTCGACGTGCGCGACAGGCTGGCGCTGGACGGCAAAAAAGCTGGCGGTTATTTCAATCAACAAATCGTTGAACCCATTCAGGGCAAGAATGGCCCACTCGGCTATTTACGTCTGACACTCGACACCCACACCCTGCCAACCGAAGCCAAACAGGTGGATAACACCACCAATATTTTGCGCCTGATGCTGCTGCTCTCGCTGGCGATTGGCGTGGTACTGGCGCGCACGCTGCTGCAAGGCAAGCGCACCCGCTGGCAGCAGTCGCCGTTCCTGTTAACCGCCAGCAAATCGGTTCCCGAAGAGGAAGAGAGCGAGAAGAAAGAATAGTGATAAAGTAGGCGGATGATTCGGAAAAGGAACTCTGCCATGTCGACGTTACGCCTGCTTATCTCTGACTCTTACGATCCCTGGTTTAATCTCGCGGTGGAAGAGTGCATCTTCCGCCAGATGCCCGCCACCCAGCGCGTCCTGTTTCTCTGGCGCAACGCTGATACGGTCGTTATTGGCCGCGCGCAAAATCCGTGGAAAGAGTGTAACACCCGCCGTATGGAAGAGGACAACGTCCGCCTGGCGCGCCGCAGCAGCGGCGGCGGTGCGGTGTTCCACGATCTCGGCAACACCTGCTTTACCTTTATGGCGGGCAAGCCGGAATACGACAAAACCATCTCGACCTCCATTGTGCTCAACGCGCTCAATTCGCTCGGCGTGACGGCTGAAGCCTCGGGTCGTAACGATCTGGTGGTGAAAACACCTGAAGGCGACCGGAAAGTGTCAGGCTCAGCCTACCGCGAAACGATGGATCGCGGATTCCACCACGGCACATTATTGCTGAATGCCGATCTGAGCCGTCTGGCAAACTATCTGAACCCGGACAAGAAAAAGCTCCAGGCGAAAGGCATTACCTCCGTGCGCGGTCGCGTGGCGAATCTGGTGGATCTGCTGCCGGGGATTACTCATGAACGCATTTGCGATGCGATCCGTGAAGCCTTCTTCGAACATTACGGTGAGCGGGTAGAAGCTGAAGTGATCTCCCCTGACAAAACACCGGACCTGCCCAACTTCGCGGAAACCTTTGCGCGCCAGAGCAACTGGGAGTGGAACTTCGGTCAGGCACCGGCGTTTTCACACCTGCTGGACGAGCGATTTACATGGGGCGGCGTTGAGCTGCACTTTGACGTGGAGAAGGGCCATATTACCCGCACGCAGGTCTTTACGGATAGTCTCAATCCTGCACCGCTGGAGGCGCTGGCCGCACGTTTACAGGGCTGTCTGTATCGGGCGGATATGCTGCAGCAGGAGTGTGATGCATTAATTGGGGATTTTCCGGAGCAGGAAAAAGAGCTGCGGGATGTATCGGCGTGGATTGCTCAGGCCGTGCGCTAGTAAAAAAGCCCGCTGGCGCTGCGCTTAGCGGGCCTACAAAACCGTAGGCCGGGTCAGGCGAGGCCGCCACCCGGCACAACAGCTCTTACTCTTTATCGCCCAGCAGAACGGATTCCAGCGCGATTTTGATCATGTCGTTGAAGGTGGTCTGACGCTCGGCAGCGGTGGTCTGCTCGTGAGTACGGATATGGTCAGACACGGTGCAGATGGTCAGCGCTTTCGCACCGAATTCAGCCGCCACGCCGTAGATACCGGCCGCTTCCATTTCCACGCCCAGAATGCCGTATTTTTCCATCACGTCGAACATGTCGCCTTCTGGCGAGTAGAACAGATCGGCAGAGAACAGGTTGCCCACGCGCGCGTCAACGCCCAGCGCTTTTGCTGCGTCAACCGCGTTACGCACCATGTCAAAATCAGCGATGGCCGCAAAGTCATGATCTTTAAAGCGAATGCGGTTGACTTTAGAGTCGGTGCACGCGCCCATGCCGATCACCACGTCACGCAGCTTAACGTCCATGCGCACCGCGCCGCAGGAGCCGACACGGATGATTTTCTTCACACCGAAATCGGTGATCAGCTCTTTGGTGTAGATAGAGCAGGATGGGATACCCATGCCGTGACCCATCACGGAGATTTTGCGGCCTTTATAGGTACCGGTGAAGCCCAGCATGCCACGCACGTTGTTCACTTCACGCACGTCTTCGAGGAAGGTTTCTGCAATGTGTTTCGCGCGCAGCGGGTCGCCCGGCATCAATACGACGTCAGCGAAATCACCCATTTCTGCATTAATGTGAGGAGTTGCCATCTTCAGTTCCTTTTACATTGTTGTTTTTGCCGGGTGGCGGCTGCGCCTTACCCGGCCTAAATTCTCTTCTCCCTCTCCCTGTGGGAGAGGGTCGGGGTGAGGGCATCAGGCCTCACCCAATCCGTTTAGAACATAGCCTTGCCATATTCCATGTCAGACGTACCAAAGTGTTTCGCAATCGTCTGGCCGATGTCCGCGAAGGTTTCACGATGACCCAGCGAGCCCGGTTTGACTTTCGGGCCGTACACCAGCACCGGAATGTGCTCACGGGTGTGGTCGGTACCGGTCCAGGTCGGGTCACAGCCATGGTCAGCGGTCAGGATCAGAATGTCATCTTCTCCCACCAGCTCCATCAGCTCTGGCAGACGGCGGTCAAACAGCTCCAGACCCGCGGCATAACCGGCAACGTCGCGACGGTGACCCCAGGAGGAGTCGAAGTCCACGAAGTTGGTGAAGACAATGGTCTTGTCGCCCGCTTCTTTCATCTCTTTGATGGTGGCGTCGAACAGCGCATCCAGACCGGTCGCTTTGACCTTTTTGGTGATGCCGCAGTTAGCGTAGATGTCCGCGATTTTACCTACGGAAACGACCTGGCCGTCTTTCTCGTCGACGAGTTTTTGCAGCACGGTCGGCGCCGGTGGCTCCACGGCCAGATCGTGACGGTTGCCGGTACGCTGGAAGTTACCCGCTTTGTCGCCGATAAACGGACGCGCGATAACACGGCCAATGTTGTAGCCGCCTTCGGTCAACTCTTCACGGGCGATCTCGCACAGCTCGTACAGTTTATCCAGGCCAAACGTCTCTTCGTGGCAGGCGATCTGGAACACAGAGTCAGCAGAGGTATAGAAAATCGGTTTGCCGGTTTTCATGTGCTCTTCGCCGAGCTGATCCAGAATCACGGTACCGGAAGAGTGGCAGTTGCCGAGGTAGCCCGGCAGGTTGGCGCGCTTCACCAGCTTATCGAGCAGCTCCTGCGGGAAGCTGTTCTCGTGATCGGAGAAGTAACCCCAGTCAAACAGCACCGGCACGCCAGCGATTTCCCAGTGACCGGACGGCGTATCTTTGCCGGAAGAGAGCTCGTGCGCCCACGCGTAGGCGCCCACAACTTCCGCGTTTCCGTCCATACCGGCTGCGATTTTACCGGTAGAACCTTCATGCGCTTTTACCAGCCCGAGGCGGGTCAGGTTTGGCAGGTTCAGAGGGCCTTTACGACCGTTGTCCGCTTCGCCTTTTGCACAGGCTTCCGCGATGTGACCCAGGGTATCGGAACCCACGTCACCAAAACGTTCTGCATCTTCGGTTGCGCCGATGCCGAATGAGTCCAGCACCATAATAAATGCACGTTTCATAATTGTTCTCCGTACTTAGTGCTTCATAAAAATGCGATCAGATCAGTATACCGCTATTCAGTGATACGACGATAGACCGTCGGTGTGGTTTCCGGTGCTTTATCGTCAAGAGTTATTGCCGCCTTCACCGCTTTCGCCGCGTCCTGCCAGCTGGCTTCGTCTTTCGCGTGGATCACCGCCAGCGGACGTTGGCCGTCAACGCTGTCGCCCAGACGGGCCATATCGGTAAAGCCGACGCTGTAATCAATGGTGTCCGATGCCTGACGACGACCGCCGCCCATAGACACGACCGCCATGCCGAGCGCGCGGGTATCCATAGCCGAGACAAAGCCTTCACTGTCCGCATAGACCGCTTTGCTGAGCATCGCGGTGGGCAGGTATTTCGCGTAGTTTTCCACGAAGTCGGTCGGGCCTTTCTGCGCCGCCACCATCCGACCAAAGATCTCCGCCGCTTTGCCGTTGTCCAGCACCGCCTGAAGCTTCGCGCGGGCTTCCGCGTCGTCTTTGGCCAGCTTGCCGGAGATGAGCATCTCAACGCACAGCGCCATGGTGACATCGAACAGGCGCGGGTTACGGTATTCGCCTGTGAGGAACTGCACGGCCTCGCGGACTTCAACGGCGTTACCGGCGCTGGACGCCAGCACCTGGTTCATGTCCGTCAGCAGTGCGGTGGTGCGCACGCCCGCGCCGTTGGAAACGCCAACGATCGCTTCAGCCAGCGCCTCAGAGAGTTCATAGGTCGGCATAAACGCGCCGCTGCCCACTTTCACATCCATCACCAGTGCGTCCAGCCCTTCCGCCAGCTTTTTGGCGAGGATAGAGGCGGTGATCAGCGGGATGGAGTCTACGGTCGCGGTAATGTCACGCGTCGCGTAGAAACGCTTGTCTGCTGGCGCAAGAGAGCTGGTCTGGCCGATAATCGCCACGCCAACGTCTTTAATAATGTCGCGGAAGCGGTTGTCATCCGGAAAGATATCGAAGCCCGGAATGGCTTCCAGTTTGTCGAGCGTACCGCCGGTATGACCCAGGCCGCGCCCGGAAATCATCGGGATGTAACCGCCGCAGGCTGCCACCATCGGGCCAAGCATCAGGGAGGTCACGTCGCCCACGCCGCCGGTGGAGTGTTTGTCCACAATCGGGCCGTTGAGGTTGAGGCTTTTCCAGTCCAGAACGGTTCCTGAATCTCGCATCGCCATGGTCAGGGACACGCGCTCAGGCATCGACATATCGTGGAAGAAAATGGTCATCGCCAGAGCCGCAATCTGCCCTTCAGAGATGGTGTTATCACGAATGCCGTTGATAAAGAAGCGGATCTCTTCGTCGCTTAATGCATGACCATCACGTTTTTTACGAATAATTTCTTGTGCGAGAAACACGGTAACCTCCATGCGGAATCGGGTGAATGGCGGCGGGTATGTTGACCCGCCCTACGATCCTGTAGGCCGGGTTAGCGTAGCGCCACCCGGCAATTCAAACTTAGTAGCTGCTTGCGCTCTTACCGTCACCGTGACCCAGCGCTTTCAGCAGGCTGGCCAGCAGGCTGGACGCGCCAAAGCGGTAGTGGCGGGAGTCCGCCCAGTCGGCGCCGAACAGCTCGTCGGCAATCGCCAGGAACTGCTGCGCGTCTTCTGCGGTACGCACGCCGCCTGCCGGTTTGAAGCCAACGGTTTTGGACACGCCCATATCACGGATAACTTCCATCATGATGCGCGCGCTTTCCGGAGTCGCGTTGACCGGCACTTTACCGGTAGAGGTTTTAATGAAATCCGCGCCCGCTTTGATAGCGATTTCAGACGCTTTACGAATCAGCGCCTCTTCTTTCAGCTCGCCGGTTTCGATGATCACTTTAAGCAGCACGTTTGCCGCCGCACAGGCGTCTTTACAGGCTTTCACCAGGTCAAAACCGACCTGCTCGTTGCCGGCGATCAGCGCGCGGTACGGGAATACCACGTCAACTTCGTCTGCGCCGTACGCAATCGCCGCGCGGGTTTCCGCCAGCGCGATCTCGATGTCGTCATTACCGTGCGGGAAGTTAGTCACGGTCGCAATGCGCACGTCCGGCGTGCCCTGTTCTTTCAGCGTTTTGCGGGCAATCGGGATAAAACGCGGGTAGATACAGACGGCGGCGGTATTACCCACTGGCGTTTTTGCCTGATGGCACAGGGCGATGACTTTTTCATTGGTGTCGTCATCATTCAGGGTGGTCAGGTCCATCAGTTTCAACGCGCGCAGGCTGCTTGCAGTTAAATCGGTCATAACATTCTCCAACGGCAGTGCCGTATAAATTTTACCTTGCGGGTCTGTGAGTATTCTAACATTCACCCGCATCCACACTTCGACATTCATCACAGTTAATGAAAACTGTGTGCAAATTTGCATTACTGTAATGAGATCTTCTTCAAACTTTCATGCGTCAACCGCCGACAAAAGCAGCGATACCCCCTGTCGGATCAAAAGCCCCGGCAGGCTGGCTTCTTACAATTCGTTCACCATCCGCAGAACCCTCAAGGAAGTTGAACATGCCCGACGCCCTGCAACAACGATGCCAGCACATTGTGACCAGCCCGGTGTTAACCCCAGAACAAAAACGTCATTTTCTGGCGCTGGAAGCGGAGAACAATCTGCTCTATCCCGCTCTGCCAGAGGCGGCCCGCGCCGCGCTGGACGAGGGATACATCTGCGACATGTTCGAAGGCCATGCGCCTTACAAACCGCGCTACGTGCTGCCGGACTACGCTAAATTTCTGGCTAACGGCTCAGAATGGCTGGAGCTGGAAGGGGCGAAAGATCTGGATGATGCCCTCTCACTGCTCACTATCCTTTATCACCATGTTCCGTCCGTCACATCAATGCCAGTCTATCTGGGTCAGCTCGATGAGATACTCAACCCATATGTTAAAATTCTAACACAGGATGAAATCGATAGCCGAATAAAACGTTTCTGGCGTTACCTGGACAGAACCCTGCCCGATGCCTTTATGCATGCCAATATCGGCCCGGCGGATACGCCCGTCACGCGTGCCATTTTGCGAGCGGACGCAGAGCTGAAGCAGGTCGCGCCGAACCTGACCTTTATTTACGACCCGGACGTCACCCCTGACGATCTGCTGCTGAGCGTGGCGAAAAACATTTGCGGGTGCAGTAAGCCGCATATTTCCAATGGCCCGGTGAATGATAAAATTTTCACAAAAGGTCGTTATGGCGTGGTGAGCTGTTACAACTCCCTGCCGCTGGCGGGCGGCGGCAGCACGCTGGTGCGCCTTAACCTGAAAGCGATTGCGGAGCACAGCCGCTCACCGGAAGACTTTTTCACCCGTACCCTTCCCCACTACTGCCAGCAACAAATCGCGATCATCAATGCGCGCTGCGATTTTTTATATGAACAATCCGGCTTCTTTGAGAATAGCTTCCTGGTGAAAGAGGGGCTGATTGATGCCGATCGTTTTGTACCGATGTTTGGCATGTACGGTCTGGCCGAAGCGGTAAACGTGCTGTGCGAGAAAGCAGGCATTACGGGACGGTACGGTAAAAACGAGCAGGCCAATGCGCTGGGTTACCGCATCAGTGAACAGCTGGCGGCGTTCGTTGAAAACACGCCGGTGAAACACGGCTGGCAGCACCGCGCGATGCTGCACGCGCAGTCAGGGATCAGTTCTGATTCAGGCACCACGCCGGGGGCGCGTCTGCCGTACGGTGACGAGCCAGATCCCATCAGCCACCTGCTGGCCATAGCCCCGCATCATAAACACTATCATTCGGGGATCAGCGATATTCTCACCCTGGATGAGACGGTTAAACGCAATCCTCAGGCGGTGGTGCAGCTGTGCCTGGGAGCGTTCAACGCCGGTATGCGTGAGTTCACCGCGAATGTGGCCGGAAACGACCTGGTGCGCGTCACCGGGTATATGGTGCGGCTCTCCGACCTGGAGAAATATCGGGAGGCCGGCTCGCGCACCAACACCACCTGGCTCGGCGAGGAGGCCGCGCGCAATACCCGTATTCTGGAACGTCAGCCACGCGTGATAAGCCATGAACAGCAGATGCGCTTTAGTTAGTCAGGTTATTCCCTTCTCCTGCGTGGACGGGCCGGGCAGCCGCCTGGCGCTGTTCCTCCAGGGCTGTAACCTGCGCTGCAAAACCTGCCACAACCCGTGGACCATCGGGCGCTGCAACGACTGCGGCGACTGTGTTCCCCACTGTCCTCATGATGCGCTGACGATTCAGGCCGGGCGCGTCTGGTGGCAGGAGAATCATTGTCAGCAGTGCGATACCTGCCTGCACCTGTGTCAGCAGCAGGCGACGCCGATGGCGCAGCGATACAGCGTCGAGGAGATCCTCTCACGGATCCGCACGTCCGCGCCGTTTATTGAGGGCGTGACCGTCAGCGGGGGTGAGGCCACCACGCAGCTGCCGTTTGTGGTTGCGCTGTTCACCGCGATCAAAGCCGATCCGTCCCTGCGCCATCTGACGTGCCTGGTGGACAGCAACGGCCTGTTAAGCGAAACCGGCTGGCAAAAGCTGTTACCGGTGTTTGACGGCGCGATGGTGGATCTGAAAGCCTGGGGCAATGAACATCACCGTTTTCTGACCGGGCGCGAAAACACGCTGATCAAGCAGAGCATCCGCTGGCTGGCCGATCGTCATCGCCTGACGGAGCTGCGCCTGCTGGTGATCCCCGATCGGTGTGATTATCTGCAACATCTGTCATCGCTGACCGCTTTTATCCACGCGTTGGGGAACGTTCCGGTGCGGATCAACGCGTTTCATGCCCATGGGGTTTACGGGGAGGCGGCGCGATGGCGGAGCGCCACGCCGGAGGACATCGAGCCGCTGGCGCAGGCCCTGGAACGACAGCAGATCACGGTGATCCGCCCGGCCCTTTATCTATAGCGTGATGCCGAAGACTGCGCGAGTATTTTCCAGCAGCGCGCTGGCAATCACATCTTCAGGCTCCTGACGCAGCTCACACAGCACATCAAAAACGCGCGCCGCCTGCTCCGGGCGGTTGGGCTGGCCCTGAAAACCATTCAGCGGCATGTCAGGGGCATCCGTTTCCAGCAGGAGCGAAGACAGGGGGAGTTGCGCCATCACATCCCGGGTTTTGCTGGCTCGCGGATAGGTAATAGTGCCACCGACACCAATTTTATAGCCCAGCTCGATAAAACGCTGCGCCTGCTGAAGGCTTCCAGCGAAACCATGGACCACGCCCCTGCGCGGCACGTCGATGCGCTTCAGGTGCATCGCCAGTTTGTCATGGGTGCGCCTGGAGTGGAGGATCACCGGCAGATCGTGGCGCTTTGCCAGCCGGAGCTGCGCATCCAGGATCGTCTGCTGGCGTTCAAACTGCGGATCTTCACGATAGAGATCGAGGCCGATCTCACCGATGGCAACCAGCTTCGTATCCGCGTTTTGCAGCGTGGCATCCAGCCTGTCGAGATGGTCATCAAGATGGTGCTCAATCACGATCGGATGCAGACCCAGCGCGGCATACAGCGCATCGTGACCCTGGGCAAGCGCCAGGACTTTCTCGAATCTCGCCGCTTCAATAGTGGGCACAATAATGGCTCTCACACCGGCCTCAGCCGCACGCGCAATACTTGATGTTTCCTCCCCGCTAAACGGCGGGAAATCAAAATGGCAATGGGTATCGATAAAAGAGTGCGTCACGCCAGGTCCTCGTTATCGAGTATGCCGTCGTTGGCCTGCGGCGCGTCCACCAGCGGCATCGCCACCGCGTCATTGGCCACACTAGCGGGTGGCAATATGATGCTTTTATGCCGATGAAGAGGCGGTTGCTCGGCCAGCATTTTCCCGACGGTCGCCAGGAAGTATCGCCCGCATAGCCGCCCCGTTTTGTAATCCATACGCAACGCAGGCAGCCGACTGCCCAGCGCCATGCTCAGCAGCGGCTTCGGCGGATAAATTTCAAAGATGCGCAGCTTGCCCGGTGGTTTTTCAATAAAACGCTGCATCGCGCCGTAGGTGGTTTCATGCTGCTTCGCGATATTCACCAGCGGTTGCAGGCTGCTGTCGCCCAGCCAGCGTTCCATCCGCTTAAACCACTGTGGGGTGTAATACATCTGCGAAGGCACCGTGCGGATCACCACAATGGTTTTCGCCCCGCGCCGCGCGGCCTCCTGTACCGGCACCGCGTCGCTGATACCGCCGTCAAGATAGTTTATCCCCTCCAGCAGCGCGCCGGTACGGTAGAAACCCGGGATCGCGCTGGAAGCGCGAATGATATCCAGCCAGTTCTCTTTCTGCGGCGAAAAGTAACCCGGTGAATAGTCATCGCCACGGCTGGCGCACATCCAGAACGCTTTGCCGGTATCGAACAGTCGTGACGCGGTATCCATGGCCAGCGGCATCTGGCTGGAGGTGGCATCCAGTAACCAGTCGAGATCGATCAGGTTCCCGCCGCGCACGAAGCGTACCGGATTGAAGAATTCTTTGGAGGTGGTGTAGCGCATAATCACTTTGCGCGCATAGCCGGGCTGGTTGCAGACATAGGCGGAGAGGTTCTGCGCCCCGGCAGAGGTACCGAAATAGAGATCGAACGGGTTGAATTGCGCGCGCATAAATTCGTCGAGTACGCCGGCGGTGAAAATACCGCGCTGCCCGCCTCCTTCACAGACCAGCGCAAGCTGGCCTGCATGAAACGGTTTTAACGTCAGCGGCGCAATATTGCCGAGCGTCACGGGAATTCGTTGCCCCACCTCTGCCTTCCTGTTTTCATTATTTTGATGAGACACAGTAACGCACATTCCCGATGGTTCTCAAACGAGAAAAAGCCAGTCACGAGGACTGGCTTGAGTTTGTTTAATAACTATTGCGTTTGCTACGGGCGACGTCGACCCGTAAACAGGCTGACCAGGAACAGAATAATACCGACGACGAAAACAATTTTCGCTGCCCATGCCGCGGTACCCGCCAGTCCACCAAAGCCCAATGCGGCGGCAATTAACGCGATAACCAGAAATATAATGCCCCAACGAAACATAAGCCTCTCCTTTACCATAGTTAATGTCGGCCGCTAAACGTGAGCGCTCAGGTCACTCACCGGCTTTTCCAGAGTCGTTTTTATTTCGCCCGCGGTTTTCAGCCAGACGGGCGAGTGGTACTGCTTTACTTCGTTTTCAGATCGTTTTTGACGCTTTTCACACCATCAATAGCTTTCGCAATTGACTCGGCACGATCGCTTTGTGCCTGGTTCTCAACCGTACCGGACAGCTGGACCACGCCATCGGTGGTTTCAACTTTCACCATACGGGATGGCACGATGTCGTCAGCTAACAGTTTAGCTTTGATTTCGCTGGTAGTTGCTGCATCTCCGGCATAGCCCTTCACCGACGATTCTTTGCTGTCACGTACGTGCAGTTTGTCGCTTACAGAGCTTACGCCCTCAACGCCTTTCGCTACTTTAACGGCCTCTTCAGCCTGAGTCTGGCTTTCAACGAAACCGCTCAGAGTGACAACCTTGTTGTCGGTTTTAACAGAAATATCGGTGCTCTTAATGGATTCATGATCCACCAGTGCGGCTTTCACTTTTGCTGTGATAGAGCTGTCATCCATGAAATTACCGACTTTATTCATAGAGCTATCGATTTTTTCCCCTGCGGTATTAGCGGTATTTTGCGCTTTATCCATGGTGCTGGATTCCGCCAGAGCAGAACCGCTTACCAGGACACTACCCAACGTTACAGCCAGCAGAGTTTTAGAAATCTTCAGTCTTGTCATATTCATCGATTTATTCCTGTGTTTTGCCCGTTATTTGGGCGACATACTTCCCTAAATCTTGGTTTTATATATTGCGAATTAACACACGGGCGAAATGGAGAACCAGTGGACATGCATTGAACAGTTAATTCATCCACGCCCGGTGCTAAACACTGAGTTAAATATAGATCACAATCAGAGGGGTGCATTCAGAATTGGGGAAAAAACGAACGAATAGCGAAAAATTACGTTGAATTAAGAACATTCCGCAAGGGTTTAATAACACTGGAATTAAAGAAGAGCACGGCGGCTGCCGTGCTCTGTGAGGGAATTAATGCTCGCGCGTTTTGCGGAACTGAACGTCGGGATAACGTTCCTGCGTCAGGTTCAGGTTAACCATAGTCGGGGCGATATAGGTCAGATTATCGCCACCGTCCAGCGCCAGCTGAACTTCGTTCTTACGCTTAAACTCTTCGAATTTCTTCACGTCTGAACATTCAACCCAGCGCGCGGTCGCCACGTTCACCGATTCGTAAATCGCTTCCACGTTGTACTCGCTCTTAAGACGGGCAACTACCACGTCAAACTGGAGCACACCCACCGCGCCCACGATCAGATCGTTGTTGGCGATAGGGCGGAACACCTGTACAGCCCCCTCTTCCGAAAGCTGGACCAGGCCTTTCAGCAGCTGCTTCTGCTTAAGCGGATCGCGCAGGCGAATGCGACGGAACAGTTCCGGCGCGAAGTTCGGGATACCGGTGAACTTCATCATCTCGCCCTGCGTGAAGGTATCGCCGATCTGAATGGTACCGTGGTTGTGTAAACCAATGATGTCACCCGGATAGGCTTCTTCCACGTGCGAACGGTCGCCCGCCATGAAGGTCAGCGCGTCGGAGATCACTACGTCTTTACCAATACGCACCTGACGCAGCTTCATGCCCTTTTCGTACTTACCGGAAACCACGCGCATAAAGGCGACGCGGTCGCGGTGTTTCGGGTCCATGTTGGCCTGAATTTTAAAGACGAAGCCGGAGAACTTCTCTTCCTTCGCTTCTACTACGCGGGTGTCGGTTTTACGCGGCATCGGCTGCGGGGCCCACTCAACCAGACCGTCGAGCATATGGTCAACGCCGAAGTTGCCGAGTGCAGTACCGAAGAAGACCGGGGTAATGTCACCGCTCAGGAACAGCTCTCTGTCGAACTCGTGAGAGGCGCCTTTGACCAGCTCAAGCTCATCGCGCAGTTGCGCGGCCAGCTCTTCACCGACAGCGGCGTCCAGCTCCGGGTTGTCCAGCCCTTTCACGATGCGGACTTCCTGAATAGTGTGGCCCTTACCGGTCTGATACAGGTAGGTTTCGTCTTTATAGAGGTGGTAAACCCCTTTGAACAGCTTGCCGCAGCCAATCGGCCAGGTGATTGGCGCGCAGGCGATTTTCAGCTCGTTTTCCACTTCATCCATCAGCTCCATCGGATCACGGATGTCACGGTCGAGTTTGTTCATAAAGGTAAGGATCGGCGTATCGCGCAGACGAGTGACTTCCATCAGCTTGCGGGTACGATCTTCAACACCTTTCGCGGCGTCGATCACCATCAGGCAGCAGTCCACCGCCGTCAGGGTACGGTAGGTATCTTCGGAGAAGTCTTCGTGCCCCGGGGTGTCCAGCAGGTTCACCAGGCAGTCATGATACGGGAACTGCATCACGGAGGTGGTAATCGAAATACCACGCTGCTTTTCCATCTCCATCCAGTCGGATTTAGCATGCTGGCTGGAGCCACGGCCTTTAACGGTACCCGCGGTCTGGATCGCCTGTCCGAACAGCAACACCTTCTCGGTGATGGTCGTTTTACCGGCATCCGGGTGCGAGATAATGGCAAAAGTGCGGCGTTTGGCCACCTCTTGCAGATAAGGAGACAACGTCATAATCAATTCTTCTTAGGTAAGCGCGGCAGCAGGCCGCGCATCATGGAATACGAAAAATGCGGCTATTTTACCCATCAACAGGGGGCAGGCAATCATTGTTTACACAGGAGCTGCTCCAGTTCGTTCAATGACGTTACGGTCCAGGTCGGCTCGATGCCTTCCGGCAGCGTGCGGCCATGCGCATTCAGCCAGACGGTCGACAGGCCCGATCTCATACCTCCCAGAATATCAGATTCTGCCGTATCCCCCACCATCAGCACGCGATCGCGGTCAGGATTGCCCGCTTGCGCCAGCGCATAATCGAAAATACGCGGATCCGGCTTCGGCACGCCTACCTCTTCGGAGATCACCAGCGCGTCGAAATGATCGCGCAAGCCAGTGCGTTCAAGGCGGATCTGCTGAAGCGCGGTAAAGCCGTTGGTAATGATCCCAAGCTTCACCTTCCCTTTCAGCGAATCCAGCAGAGAAACGGCGCCGGGCAGCGGCGCGCAGATATCCGCCATCGCATTCAGGAAGGCCTCGTTCAGCACCCCAGGACTGATGTTTAACCGTTCAGCCCAGACGTCAAAACGCTGATGCTGAAGCTGTAACGCGGTGATGGCACCGTTCTGGTAATCCACCCACAGCGGCTTGTTCACCGCCTGATAGTCCTGAAAATCTTCCGCGGTGAACGTCACGCTATAGTCGAGAAACATCCGCTGTAGGCCGCCGAACGAGTCAAACGTAAACAGCGTTTCGTCGGCATCAAAGAAAATCCAGTCCCATTTCATCGTTACAACCTTATTTTCGTTATCCAATCGGCAGAGCCATGATAATGGCGTCTTCACGTCCCTCTGCGGTGGGGTAGTAGTTACGGCGGATAGTCGCCTCGTTGAAGCCTAAGCTTTCATAGAGCGCGATGGCGGCGACATTGGACGCGCGCACCTCCAGCCACAGGGTGAAAACGTCACGGGTTTCCAGCTCACGAATGAGGTGCTCAAGCAGATCCCTGCCCAGCCCGCGGCGCTGGTAAGCGGGATCGACCGCGATATTAAACAGCGTCGCCTCGTCCAGAACGACCTGCGTGATGGCGAACGCGGCCATCGCACCGTCAACGTCCAGGCGGAGATTTAAATAGCGTTCGCCCTGATTGCTGGCAAACGTCTTTTCGCTCCACGGAAAGGCATGGGCGCGTGTTTCAATCGCGAACGCGGTGGCCAGGTCAGCCGTCGTGAGGGAAGAAATCGTGTTCATATTCGCAAATTTGTTGCCATAGCGCGCTACGCGCTTTTGGGTTGGCTTTCAGTTCGTCCAGCGCTGGCGAGCTGATCTGGCTTCCTTCAAGAGGTAGCTCATCCACCGCCCCGATTCGCCAGCTGTTACAGCGGCTGTCAGGGGGAAGCATCGCGACGCTTTCGGGCGCCAGCTGTAATACCTGATCGTTTGTCACCTTCAGGGTGCGAAGGACATCCTCAATCAGGGGTTCGTTCAGGGCAGGCGGCGCTTCTGCCACCATCACCAGGCGGACATGCGCAGGGATGGAGATGGCTATTTCGCCCCGCAACGCCGTCGGGCGACGCAAAGCCCACTGGGTGATGCCCAGCTGCTGCAACTGCCAGTCTCGTCGGGATGTCATAGCGAAAACTCCTGTCTCTCAGGCGCGCAAATATAGCAAATGTGTCGAAACTGCGCCATCTACCTACTATAATCCCCGCCTGAGTTTATTGAGGAACAATTCATGTCTGCATTTACCCCGGCAAGTGAAGTCTTGCTGCGTCACAGTGATGATTTCGAAGAAAGCCGTATTCTGTTTGCCGGAGATATGCAGGATGACCTGCCCGCACGTTTCGACTGTGCTGAAAGCCGTGCCCACACCCAATACTACCACCACTGGCAGGTGCTGAGCCGCCAGATGGGCGAGCGCGCACGCTTTAGCCTTGTGGCGGAGCAGAGCGATATTGCTGACTGCGATACGCTCATTTACTACTGGCCGAAGAACAAACCGGAAGCCCAGTTCCAGCTGATGAACCTGCTTTCTCTGCTGCCGGTCGGCTGCGATATTTTTGTCGTCGGTGAGAACCGCAGCGGGGTGCGAAGCGCAGAGCAGATGCTCGAAGGCTACGCGCCGTTGACGAAAATCGACAGCGCCCGACGCTGCGGCCTGTATCATGGCCGTCTGGAAAAACAGACCATTTTTGATGCCAACACCTTCTGGGACGAGTACCAGCTTGACGGCCTGACCATTAAAACCCTGCCGGGTGTGTTTAGCCGTGACGCGCTTGATACGGGCAGCAAGCTGCTGCTGTCCACCCTGACGCCGCACACCAAGGGCAAGGTGCTGGATGTCGGCTGTGGCGCGGGCGTGCTGTCAACGGTTCTCGCCAGCCACTCACCAAAAGTGCGTTTAACCCTGTGTGACGTGAGCGCCCCGGCCGTAGAAGCCAGCCGCGCCACGCTTGCTGCGAACGGCATTGAAGGCGAAGTGATCGCCAGCAACGTCTTCTCCGACGTGACCGGTCGCTTTGACATGATCATCTCTAACCCGCCGTTCCACGACGGGATGGAGACCAGCCTTGAAGCGGCGCAAACGCTGATCCGTGGCGCAACCCGTCACCTTAACAGCGGCGGTGAGCTACGTATTGTGGCGAATGCCTTCCTGGCGTATCCGAAAGTGCTGGATGAAACCTTCGGCTTCCACGAAGTGATCGCCCAGACAGGCCGCTTTAAGGTGTATCGCACCGTGATGACGCGCCAGGCGAAAAAGTAATTCCCCTGCCCGGCGATGGCTGACGCTGCCATCGCCCATTTTTGCAGCAATCAAAACAACGTGCGCAATTTTCTGTTGACGTAAAGCTGAAAACATCTAGAATGCGCCTCCGTGGTTACGATACTTTTACAGTGTCGATGGTATGCGAAGGTGGCGGAATTGGTAGACGCGCTAGCTTCAGGTGTTAGTGTCCTTACGGACGTGGGGGTTCAAGTCCCCCCCCTCGCACCATAAATCACGTTGATATTGCTCGCACTGGGCGAAGGTGGCGGAATTGGTAGACGCGCTAGCTTCAGGTGTTAGTGTCCTTAGGATGTGGGGGTTCGAGTCCCCCCCCTCGCACCAACGAGGCGATATCAAACCAGTAAGATGACTGTGCGAAGGTGGCGGAATTGGTAGACGCGCTAGCTTCAGGTGTTAGTGTCCTTACGGACGTGGGGGTTCAAGTCCCCCCCCTCGCACCAATTATCTTACATCCCTTCAGCAGTACCTCTTGTTTTTCCCTTTTATTTCAAACTCATCAGAATCACCAGCAGTCCACTGATTAGCGCAACGCATGATGGCAACAGCACGTAATGCCGTAACTGTTTGTGCCAGATCATCGCGGATGTCACCAGCAAGCCCGAAACAATCATTGCTTTCCAGACATCAATGGGAAGATCGGCAAACATCAGCCCACCGATAATGGAACCAGGCAGCAATATTCCCCACCCACTTCCCAGCGCTTTGCTCAACATGGTTTCACCTCTCGCACTGATAATGATAACCAGTATCATATGATAGTAATTATCACTTGTCAGCATGCGACGTAAGAAATTGCGCCAGCAATTGCTTTCCCATAATGACAGAGAATGTGTAAGGTGATAAATTGCCCACCTGTTAACTTCCGATAACGTTTTTCTGATAATAAAAATTCAATTTTGTAGCGACCAATATTGCATAACAACATCTTGCTCATTGTTTTAATTGAGTTTTAATAAAAACGCACGCATATGACATCACAATCCTGGCTGTCCTTAGTCAACAAGAAATATCAGCTTTCTTTACGTTTATTTTTATTTCTGAACGCTGCATCAGCATTGTTCTCGGTAACAAACCCTCTCTATTCCATTCGTGTGTTATCAGTCCCCCTGTTTGCCGTACTGACTGTCAGCACTGGCTTACTTATCTGGCACTGGAAAAACAGCACGCGAAAAATAAATATCCCTGTTGTTTCAGCTATTTTTGGGTTTTTATGGGCATGGCAGATCGTCTCAAAATTTCTGTTAATAACGCACGATCACGCAACCTATTTAATGATGGCGCTATTAACAGTGCTTTTTATAGGGTCTCTGGCTTTCGCCAGTAATATTAAAGCCTTTACGTTACATTCATTTCCCGCTTTTATATCCTGCCTGTGGCTTAGCCCGTCCGAAAACTGGCTGAGAATGGCCTATTTTTTCGCGCTGCCGGTGGTCGCCATTGGTATCCATCATGTTCTTCAGCGGCGTAATGACCGTTTCGCCCAGGAGCTGCTTTCCGAACTGCTCGAAGAGCGTGAAACCCTGACCGATCTCAGCATGATGGACCCGCTCACCGGCCTATATAACCGTCGCGGGCTGCAAAGCCGGCTTGAGAACCTCCCCAGGCCTGACGCTGGCGAGCACTTTGTGCTGCTGATGGATATCGACCATTTCAAAGCCTACAACGATCATTACGGCCATATGATGGGCGATCAGGCCTTGATCAGGGTCTCGGCTGCGATCCGCGACGCCGTGCGCTCACGCGATGTTGTCGCCCGGTTTGGCGGGGAAGAATTTATGGTGCTGTTAAGTAACATCCCACTGGAGCAAGCGCGCCAGACAGCTGAACGCATACGTCAGAAGGTTTACGATCTCAAAATCCCCCACATGTTTAACGAAAGCGTCGCCACTAACGTGACCATCAGCATTGGCATCGCCATGTTCGAAGGTGAAGACGTTGATGGCGCACTGGCGAAAGCCGATAAAGCCCTCTATGAAGCCAAGCATATGGGACGCAACAGCATTCTGCTGAGCGACGAGCTTCATATCGCCTGAAACCGCCTTCACAGCGCCAGGATAAAACGCTTGCGCTCGGTTTTATCTATAGTTAGGATTGGCAATCATTATCATTTAGATTTGTAATCCACACTATGGCGACTCGTACCGCACACATCGTTGAGCCACAGCTCTGGGGAGCACCACTCTCCGCCGGAGAAACGACGCTTGCGGATGCCATTCGGGAAAAAATCGCCGTAACACGCGCCCATCTGCTGGATTTCATCAAACTGGATGAAGCACCGCCGCATCATGCTCTGACGCTGACTCAGTGGCAACGACCTGCCGAGCTGCGGTCACTGCTGGCAACCTATTCCGACCATATTTATCGTAACCAACCGACGCTGGCGCGGGAAAATAAACCGCTGCTTTCCCTCTGGGCACAATGGTATATCGGGCTGATGGTGCCGCCTGTCATGCTGGCCCTGTTGACCCAGGAAACGATGCTCGATCTCTCGTCGGAACATTTCCACGTCGAATTCCATGAGACCGGACGCGCCGCCTGTTTCTGGATTGATGTACACGAAGATCCGAGCGCGAGTCACCTGTCAGCGCAGGCGCGTATGGAACGACTGATTACAAGAGCGCTGGTTCCGGTCATTGATGCGCTGGAAGCGACGGGGGAGATCAACGGCAAACTGATCTGGAGTAATACCGGGTATCTTATCCACTGGTATTTAACGGAGATGAAGCCGCTGCTCGGCGACGAGAAAGTGGATGCGCTGCGTCAGAGCTGTTTCTTTGCCAGACAGCTGTCGGATGGGCGGGATAACCCTCTTTACCGCACCGTGGTTCCGCGTGAGGGACTTCTGGTGCGTCGTACCTGCTGTCAGCGCTACCGTCTGCCGGATGTCCAGCAGTGCGGCGATTGCACGCTTAAGTAGTCTGGCCCTGCCTGAAACCCGCAGAGAAAGGGAACAAACACTAAAAACGGCAACCTGCGTTGCCGTTTTGCTTTTACCTAAGCGACCTGCTGATTTTCCTCTTCCCCATTACGCTGTGCTTCTTCCGCTTCCTGCTGAAGCAACTGTTTCTCGTACACCTTGAAGAACGGGAAATAGATAATGGCGGAAACGCAGGCCAAAACCAGCACCAGAATGGCTGCACGGAAATCCCAGCCCAGCGCCCAGGCGGCACCAACCGGAGCCGGTGCCGTCCACGGCACAACGGAAATCACGCGGCCAATCAGATCAAACTTCATCGCTGCCCATGCCAGCACGGCATTGACCATCGGCGCCAGCAGGAAAGGAATAAAGAACACCGGGTTCATCACAATCGGCGTACCAAAAATCACCGGTTCATTGATATTGAAAATGCTTGGCACCACGCTCAGACGTCCAATGGAGCGCAGGTGCGCGGAGCGGCTACGCAGGTAACAGAACACCAGCCCCATCGTCGCTCCTGACCCACCGATCACAATAAAGAACGTCCAGAAGGCTTCCATAAAGATGTGTGGTAAAGGCAGGCTCGCCGCCAGCGCGGTCTGGTTCGCCCCCAGGTTCGTCAGCCAGAACATTTGCAGCATACCCGAGACAATCGCTGCACCGTGGATCCCGGCAAACCACAGCAGGTGGCCAATCAGCACCGCCAGCAGGATCGCTGGTAGCGAGTCCGCCGCAGAGACCAGCGGTTTGAATATCGACATGATGGCCTGTGGGATCAGCATACCGAACTGCGACTGGATCAACAGACTCAGCGGATAGAGCGTCAGCACCACCACCAGCACCGGGATCAGCAGGTCAAATGAGTTTTTGATCATCGGCGGAACCTGGTCTGGCAGGCGGATCCCGATATTGTGTGCTTTCAGGAAACGCATCATCTCAACGCAGTAAATCGCCACCAGGATCGCGGTGAAAATCCCGGTCCCTCCAAGGCTATCAACCGGTAAGGCGCCTTTGGTTTTAGGCGCGGCGACCAGCAGGAACGCCATCAGCGACAGCATCGCGCACATGAACGGATCCAGCTGATGGGTTTTAACGTAATGTTTGCCCAGGTTGTAGGCGATAGCCGCACAGATATAGAGGGACATCACCCCCATCGTCATATCAAACGGCGTCAGAATTTGACCTTCAAACTGCTTCGCCATATCCAGCCAGGCGCGGGCAAAGCCCCAGGTGGTATCTGGCGAAAAAGGTGGGTAAGCGAACACTAATAAAAACGACCCGACAATCATAAACGGCATTGCCGAGATGAACCCGTCACGAATCGCCATAACGTGACGCTGGGAAGAGATGCGCCCGGCAATAGGGCTGACATAATTTTCAACGAAGCGGAAAATCAGATTAAATGCAGCATGGTTGGCAGACATAGCAGATCTCCTGTCAGACGTTCGTTTCGGACGTTCTCACGTCACACGTTGTTCCATACATCAGCGTCACAACCTTGCCGGATCGTGTACCTGCGGTACTGCTCAAACGGAATGGTTTCATAATTAGCTCTTATTATTAGATACAGGGGAAGTTACACACTCAGTATTAATCTCTGCATCACGCTCTGCAACCGGTTACTGTAACCGGTTTCTGTGAATGTGAAGGCGATCCAGAAATCGCCCCTGACGGATATTTGTTACTTAAGGGATATTTACAGCGACTAAATTCTTATGACAGATTACGGAAGATATTTGTCAGGAGGAATCAATGAGTTTGCAGTCTGTACAGCAGTTTTTCGCCGAACACGCTCCGGATATAGAAATCATCGAGCTTAACCAAAGCACAGCGACTGTTGCCCTTGCTGCTGCCGCGCACAACGTTGAACCCGGCCAAATTGCCAAAACGCTGTCACTGAAAATTAAAAATGATGTGATTCTGGTGGTTGCAAAAGGCGATGCGCGTCTGGATAACAAAAAGCTCAAAGAGACATTCGGCGCAAAAGCCCGCATGCTCAGCTGCGATGAGGTAGTAACCCTGACGGGTCATCCTGTTGGCGGCGTCTGCCCTTTTGGACTGGAAAATCCGCTCTCTGTTTACTGTGACATCACTTTAAAACAGTACGCCGAAGTGTTACCCGCAGCGGGCGCCATCCACAGTGCGGTGCGTATATCGCCCGACAGAATGGCGGAACTGACCGCAGCAAAATGGGTTGATGTCTGTATTTGAACGTTGCGCCAGAAAAATTCTGGCGCATCACTTAACACTACGAGAAAGAAGGAACGGTGAGAGCGGAACGGCGAATTTCCCTGACCGGGAGATGCGCCAGGATATCTGCCGCATCCAGTAATCCCACATCAGAATTGACGCCCAGCTTTACCATTGCGTTAAACTTATGCGCACGGATGGTTTTGATATTGCGTTCAAGCTGTGCCGCAATTTCAGGGATCGAAAAACCCGATGACATATATCGCAGAATCGCCCTTTCAGTTGGGCTTAGCATACGATGCTGGCTCACACACCAGTGATTGTACACGTTGTCGTTCACGTGATGCGTTTCGCTGAGTAATGTCTCCAGCCCCTCCATTAACTGCTTCAGCGGAACCGATTTACTGATAATTCCATGTAAGCGAGAAGGCGAAAGATGGCTGACCAGTCTCGCCTCCATTTCATCAGAGGCCAGCACGATACGCTTGACGTCGCTGTGGGTGAAGGTGAGATCCCGCAAACAGGCCAGACAGTTTCGCCGCTCCTCACGCTCATCGGACAATGAATAAATTACGGCAAAGAATGATATTTCCGAGAGCGCCGTTTTGAAGTTGTCAAATCTGGCAAACAGGTGCACCTGGTAATGGCTCAGGGCGGGCATCGCAAAAAGATGCTTCAGCCCCATAGCGCTCATTGAGCAGCTTTCGATGACGGCGATATGTTTTGTTGCAGTGGTCTTTTCCATTCCTCAAACTCTCCATAAGCCGACATTAAACTGAGTTCTCGCATTCCCTGGGTACTGCTTATCCACGCGTACATATCGGCATTACTGCGAAGTGATAAGCGACGCATTGCACTGTTTTTCTGTGCACTGATCGTTTTATTACTTTTATTAAGTAGCGTGGCTATTTGGTTGATTCCCCAACCTTTACCTAACAAACGCAACACCTTGCGTTCAGAGTGGGTAAGCGCAATCATTTGCTCACTCTCCTCTTCAATATCAGGATTTTCCGGTATCAATAACGTCTGGCTTATTCGCTCGGCACGTTCACTCCCCGCGCGAATAGCGTTAATTACGCCTTCGATGGGTTCCATATCCGAAAGCAGCGTGCTTTCCGGACGCATAAGAAGCTCTACTGCAAGTGGATAAAGGGGGCGCGAAACGAGGAATATCCAGTGAATATCCCGGTACTGATTCATTAACCCATAATATTGCTCAAGCGTGCCGCGTGGATTACGATACTCACCCGAAATATCGGCAATAACGACCCCAGCGCGACGCAATTGTAATAACGTCAACTCCTGCATCGAACGGCAGTACGTTATCTCAAAATCGGGAAAATGACGCGACATGACGCCACCTAACCCATTTTGCATAACCGGTACTCTGCTGATCACCACTCCGTGTTTACCATTCAATGGCAACATAGACCCTCCCTGTCATGAATTCTTTATTTAAGAACGAACTAACCCTGCAAGGTTAAACACGTTTGCATTCCGAAGTACAAACGGGTTAATACTCGCAAAATAGAACAAATATCACATGGGTTAAGAAACGCCCAATACAGGCCTAATATCGCATAAAGACCATTTAAATTTAATTCAAATTGCGTGAAAAGATCGAAAATATGAAATTAGAAATACTTAATATATTGTTTTTATAAATCCTAATTTCACATTCATTAAATAAATAACAATGCTGTCTTTCCTCCGCCCCCATCGCGCCACTGATCGCACAAATGTTGATCTGGCCCAGCGCAAAGGGCCCTGCACTTTGTGTTAAAAGTAAGCAATCTCTCTTCTCTTCAGGGCGTTTCATGCAGGCAGATCGGTCTACGCAACGTGCCACCACGCGGCTATGTATTCAGTGCGGGCTTTTTCTCTTACAGCACGGCGCAGAAAGCGCCCTCGTCGAAGAGCTCTCCACACGCCTTGGGCTGGCGCTGGGGATGGACAGCGTTGAGAGTTCCATCTCGTCAAATGCCATTGTGCTGACCACCATTAAAGACGGACAGTGCCTGACCTCCACCCGTAAAAATCATGACCGCGGCATTAACATGCACGTCGTGACGGAAGTGCAGCACATCGTGATCCTTGCTGAACACAAGCTGCTCGATCTCCGGGAGATAGAAAAACGTTTCAATCAAATCAAACCCCTCCGGTATCCGCGCTGGCTGGTTGTGCTAATGGTGGGACTGTCCTGCGCCTGCTTCTGCAAGCTCAACGCGGGCGGCTGGGACGGCGCTGTCGTGACCTTCTTTGCCAGCAGCATCGCAATGTATGTCCGCCAGCTGTTGACGCACAGACAGCTACATCCGCAAATTAACTTCTGCATCACGGCATTTGTGGCGACAACCGTATCCGGCCTGCTTTTGCGCCAGCCCTACTTCGCCAGCACGCCTACTGTTGCGATGGCCGCCAGCGTATTGCTGCTGGTGCCAGGTTTTCCCTTAATTAATGCCGTCGCTGATATGTTCAAAGGCCATATCAACACCGGTCTGGCACGCTGGGCGATAGCCAGCCTGCTGACGCTGGCGACCTGTATCGGGGTGGTAATGGCCATGACACTCTGGGGGTTACGCGGATGGGCGTGATGGATTTTATGCTCGCACTGGCACAGGACATGCTCTTGTCTGCCCTTCCCGCCGTTGGTTTTGCGATGGTGTTTAACGTCCCACAGCGTGCATTACCCTGGTGTGCGCTGCTGGGTGCCATTGGCCACGGCTCTCGTATGATCATGATGACAGCGGGCTTTAATATTGAATGGTCGACGTTTATCGCCTCCATGCTGGTTGGCAGCATCGGTATTCAGTGGTCCCGCTGGTATCTGGCGCACCCGAAGGTATTCACCGTGGCGGCAGTGATTCCTATGTTCCCGGGCATTTCAGCCTATACGGCGATGATCTCCGCCGTCAAAATCAGCCATTTTGGCTACAGCGAACCCCAGATGATCCTGCTCCTGAGCAACTTCCTTAAAGCCTCGTCGATCGTGGGTGCGCTCTCCATCGGCCTGTCGATCCCCGGCTTATGGCTTTACCGCAAACGTCCACGCGTATAATAAAATCGCTTGCAATTGTATCGCGCACTATCTATATTCATTTCATGGACGCAAAAACGAACGACACCACCAACGCGCTTCTGCTGGATAACCAGCTCTGTTTTGCCCTCTATTCGGCAAATCTGGCGCTTAACAAGCTGTACCGGCAACTGCTGGCGCCGCTTAATCTGACCTACCCGCAATACCTGGTGATGCTGGTGCTCTGGGAACAGGATGATATTACGGTGTCAGACATTGGCGAGCGGCTGTTCCTGGATTCCGCCACGCTGACTCCCCTGCTGAAACGCCTGGAAAGCGCAGGATTGATCCTCCGCCAGCGTTCCCGTCAGGATGAGCGTCAGGTCGCCGTCACCCTGAGCGACGCGGGTCGGGCGCTGCAACAGCAGGCCGTGACGATACCCCACGCCGTGGGCTGTGCAGCGCAGTGTGATACCGACACCATGCTGGCGCTCAAGCAACAGCTCGAAAGTTTGCGCCAACAGCTGCATCGCGCGTAAGGCTGTACTTTACGCGTCTAATTTTAACTTAAAACATCGCGCGCTATTTAATAGCGCATATAAACGTAAGATGAGGAACCTGCCATGTCTTTAGAAAAAGTTGTCTACACTGCCAAAGCCAAAGCAACCGGAGGCCGTGATGGCCGCGCCACGTCTTCCGATGGCGTTCTGGATGTCAAACTGGGTGTGCCAAAAGAGATGGGCGGCATGGGGGGTGAAGTAACCAACCCTGAACAGCTGTTCGCTGCGGGCTACTCCGCCTGCTTCCTGGGCGCAATGAAGTTCGTTGCGGCACGCGATAAATTCGCTCTGCCAAAAGACGCCTTTATTGAAGGCGAAGTAGGGATTGGCCCGCTGCCAACCGGTTTTGGTATCGAAGCGAAGCTTAACATCCACGTTGAAGGGATGGACGCAGCGGAAGCCAAAAAACTGGTGGATGCGGCCCACATCGTCTGTCCGTACTCTAACGCGACGCGCGGCAATATCGACGTGACGCTGAACATCATCGCGTAACCAGCCCCTGTGATTTTAGCCCCGGTAAGCGTAACGCCACCGGGGAAATCCTCTCCTTTCCTCCCCTCTCTCTGTGCTACCATAACCCTCAATCACGCCCGTAGTAATCAGTTGAGAAAGTGTTATGTCCTCCAGAATTCTGACCACCAGCATTGCTGGCATTGATGCCTTTATGCGCGATCCTCGCGGTGTGTTGACGCACGCCGAAGGCGGCACGCTCGCGGTATTTGCCGACAACGCCCCGGCGTTTTATGCGGTCACGCCGGAACGTCTGGCGCAGCTTCTGGAAATTGAAGAGAAGCTGTCGCGCCCGGCAAGCGATGTCATGCTGGATAATCAGTTTTTTGACGAACCCGCCAGCGCCCCGGTGGCCGTTCCAATGGGGAAATTTCCCATGTACGCCGGTTGGCAGCCGGACGCCGATTTTCAGCGGCAGGCGGCCTTATGGGGAATAGCCCTCTCGCAGCCCGCAACACCGGAAGAGCTGGCAGCCTTTACCGCATACTGGCAAGCTGAAGGAAAAGTCTTCCACCATGTTCAGTGGCAGCAAAAATTCGCGCGCAGTCTGCAAATCAACCGCGCCAGCAACAACGGCCAGCCAAAACGTGATATCAATGCTTTTTCAGAACCGGACAAAAAAATCCCTGATGGATTCCGAGGTGCGAAATGAAAAACGTCGGCGACCTGATGAAACGTTTGCAGAAGATGATGCCTGCCAACGTGAAGCCCGCCTTCACCACCGGTGAAGAGCTGCTGGCATGGCAAAAAGAGCAGGGTAAAATTCGCGCGGCTGCCCTCGCCCGCGAAAACCGCGCGATGAAAATGCAGCGCACCTTTAACCGCTCGGGCATTCGCCCTCTGCACCAGAACTGCTCCTTCGAGAATTATAAGGTCGAGTCTCAGGGGCAGATGAACGCCCTTAACCAGGCGCGCCAGTACGTGGATGAATTTGACGGCAACATCGCCAGCTTCATCTTTAGCGGAAAACCCGGCACCGGGAAAAATCACCTCGCCGCCGCTATCTGCAACGAGCTGCTGCTGCGCGGGAAGTCAGTGCTGATTATCACCGTGGCCGATATTATGTCCGCCATGAAAGACACCTTCAGTAATCGCGAAACCAGCGAAGAACAGTTGCTAAATGATTTAAGTAACGTGGATTTGCTGGTCATCGACGAGATCGGTGTCCAGACGGAGTCCCGCTACGAAAAAGTGATCATCAACCAGATTGTCGATCGCCGTTCGTCGTCAAAACGCCCAACCGGTATGTTGACGAACCACAATATCGACGAGATGACCCGACTTCTTGGCGAGCGGGTGATGGATCGCATGAAGCTGGGTAACAGCCTGTACGTCATCTTCGACTGGGACAGCTACCGCAGCCGCGTCACCGGCAAAGAGTATTAAGATATTTCCAGGGAGCGCCGGAAGAGCAGAGGTATATACTGAACCCACTTCTGGCCCAAAACGGACCTTGTTGAGTAAATCATTATGAAAAAACAATTTCTTATCAGCATCCTTACTGGCGCCCTGCTGGTGACTGGCGCAGCGCAGGCCGCATCATGGCAGGAGTCGCTCTCCAGCGCAGCAAGTGAGTTAACCAAAGAGAGCGGCACGTCCCAGGGCGGGCTGTCAGCCTCGTCCCTCACCGGCCTGCTGGGCAACAGCTCCCAAAGCCTGAGTGCCGGAACGATGAACAACGCCGCGGGTATTCTGGAATACTGCGCGAAGCAGAAACTGGCTTCCGTCACCGATACCGAAAACATCAAAAACCAAGTGTTGGGTAAACTGGGACTGGACACCCAGGAGCAGAAAGCGGACACCAACTATATGGACGGTATTCAGGGCCTGCTGAACGCGCAAAATGGTCAGCAGCTGAACCTCAGCACCCTTGGAAATTCATCTCTGGCGAAACAGGTGAAAACGAAAGCCTGCGATCTGGTGCTGAAACAAGGCGTTAATTTCCTCTCCTGATTGTCCCCCTTTTTCTGCCACAACACGCCGCGTTTATTACATTAGTCTTATACCGCGGCGTGAAGTGCGTTTTTTTACCCCCTGCCACCACCTCAGCCTCCGTATGCCACGATGCGACTTTATTCAAAAATCCGATTTTATAAACCAAATCCTAACAACAGCACACTTTCGTGACACTAAAATTGCAGCTAAGCGACATCGCAATTACATTGTATTACCCAAAAAATAAGCAATTAGCCGGCTAAGCGTCCGGCATGATGAGGATCTGCTGTTGTCAGAGTTAATGTCCCTTGTCCTTTTCCTGGCTTCCATCGGCGTTTATGCCTGGAAAGCCGGTCGTCACACCTGGTGGTTTGTGGCCACCCTGGTGGTGCTCGGTATTTTTATTGTTTTAAACATTACGTTATATGCCAGCGATTACTTTACCGGCGACGGTATTAACGACGCGGTGCTCTACACATTGACCAACAGTCTGACCGGCGCAGGTGTGGGTAAGTACATCCTTCCGGGTCTGGGGCTGGTGGTCGCCCTGGTGGGCATCTTCGCCGCGCTGGCCTGGGTTCTGCGCCGTCGCCGTCACCGTCCGCATCATCATGGCTACAGCCTGCTGGCGCTGTGCCTGGCGCTGGCCTCCGTGGATGCCAGCCCGGCCTTCCATCAAATTACCGAGCTGGTAAAATCCCAGTCGCGCGATGGCGATCCGGACTTTGTGGCCTATTACAAAGAACCCTCGAAGAAAATCGATAACCCCAAACTCAACCTGGTCTATATCTACGGCGAAAGTCTGGAACGCACCTGGTTTGACAACGATGCTTTCCCGAACCTGACGCCAGAGCTCGGCGCGCTGAAAAACCAGGGCCTCGACTTCAGCCACACCATGCAACTGCCTGGCACGGATTACACCATCGCCGGGATGGTGGCATCCCAGTGCGGCATTCCCCTGTTCGCCCCGTTTGAAGGCAACGCCTCTGCCTCGATGTCGAGCTTCTTCCCGCAGAACATTTGCCTCGGCGATATCCTGAAAAACTCAGGCTATGAAAACTACTTTATGCAGGGCGCTAACCTGCGCTTTGCCGGGAAAGATGTGTTCCTGAGATCCCACGGTTTCGATCACTTATATGGTTCCGAAGAGCTGAAAACCACGGTCGCCGATCCGGCCTACCGCAACGACTGGGGCTTTTACGACGATACCGTTCTGGATGAAACCTGGAAGAAATTCGAGGAGCTTTCCCGCGCCGGTAAACGCTTCTCGCTGTTTGCGTTGACCGTCGACACGCATCATCCGGATGGTTTCGTCTCACGCACCTGTAAACGTCAGGGCTACGACATTGACGGTAAAAACAACAAGTCGTTCAGCGCTGTGACCTGTAGCCAGGAACATATCGCGGCGTTAATCGAGAAAATCAAAGCGTCGCCGTATTTCAAAAATACGGTCATCGTCGTCTCATCTGACCATCTGGCGATGAAAAACAGCGCCTGGGATGAGCTGAATAAGCTGGATCGCAGCAACCTGTTCTTTGTGCTGCGCGGCGATAAACCGCAGCAGGAGATCATTGCCGCTAAACGTAACTCGATGGATAACGGCGCCACCGTGCTGGATATTCTGGGTGGCGATAACTTCATTGGCCTGGGCCGCAGTACGTTGTCGGGCCAGTCCCTGTCGGAAATCTTCCTCAACATTAAGGAAAAAATCCTCGCCTGGAAGCCGGATATCATTCGCCTGTGGAACTTCCCGAAAGAGATAAACGACTTCACCATCGATCAGGATAAAAAAATGATCGCGTTCTCCGGCAGCCATTTCCGCCTGCCTCTGCTGCTGCGCGTATCGGATAACCGCGTCGAGCCGCTACCGGAAAGCGAATACTCCGCGCCACTGCGCTTCCAGCTGGCGGAATTCGCCCCGCGCGATAATTTCGTCTGGGTCGATAAATGCTACAAAATGGGCCAGCTCTGGTCACAAGAGCTGTCACTGTCCACCGACTGGTGCGTCTCTCAGGGGCAACTCGGTGGCGAGCAGACCGTGCAACACGTTGATAAAACGCAGTGGCAGGGGAAAACCGCGTTTAAAGATACGGTTATTGATACCGCACGCTATCAGCGCAACGTAGACCTGCTGAAAATCGTCGACAACGACATTCGTTATAAAGCTGACAGCTTTATCTTTAACGTTGCCGGCGCGCCTGAAGAGGTGAAGCAGTTCAGCGGTATTTCACGTCCCGAATCGTGGGGGCGCTGGTCTAACGCGCAGTTAGGTGATGAGGTGAAAATTGAGTATACCCATCCGCTGCCGGAGAAATTCGATCTGGTGATCACCGCCAGGGCATTTGGTCCCAACGCAAACCGTCCTGTGCCGGTGCGCGTCGGCGATAAAGAACAGATGCTGACGCTGAGCAATGATGTCACCACCAGCACGCTGCATTTCGTTAACCCCACGCGCAGCAATACGCTGGTCATTGTGCCGCCCGAGCCGCAGTCCACTAACGAAGGGAATATTCTCGGTCACGCTCCGCGCAAGCTGGGGATCGGCATGGTGGAGATTAAAATTGTGAGCAGCGCTGGCTGATGACGGCGTTCACCCTTCGCCCGACGCGCATCGACGACGTCGCTGCCCTGCCCGCCATTGAACGCGCGGCGGGGCAGCGATTTCGCGACGTTCCTGAGCTGGCCTGGCTGGCAGACAGCGAGGTTATTTCCGTTGAAGATCACCTCGGTTACGCCGGACGCGGATTAAGCTGGCTGGCGCTGGCTGACGGCAGGCCCGTGGGCTTTATTCTCGCCGAAGCCCAGCCATCTTCGCTGTTTATTGTGGAACTTTCGGTTCATCTGGACTGGCAGGGACGAGGTCTCGGACGCCGGTTGATTAACCGTGTCGCAGAGCATGCCCGCACGCTGGGGCTAACCTCGCTGACGTTAACGACGTTTCGTGATGTCCCGTGGAACGCGCCCTACTACAGGCGATTAGGGTTTGAAATGATGACGACGCTGACGCCGGAAATGCGCCAGAAACGTGAAGAAGAGACGGCGCACGATTTAGCGTATGGTTCCCGCTGCGCCATGCGCCTGCCTCTGTAAAATCGCCCGGTGGCGCTGCGCTTACCGGGCCTACAAAACCCAATTCCGCAGGCCGGGTAAAGCGAAGCCACCCGGCAAATTGCACAATACGCAGGCCGGGTAAGGCGTAGCCGCCACCCGGCAAAACCCACACCGTCAGAACGTTTCCCAGTTATCGCCCGCATCTGCGGTCGCCGGTTTACGCGCCACTACCGGTGCGGCAACGCTTTTCGCGGAGGCGAACTCGCGCGCCTTCATCTGTTCCTGCTGAATACGGAACACCGCAACGGCCTGCGTCAGACGGCTCGCCTGCTCTTCCAGTGCCGCCGCGGCCGCCGCAGACTCTTCCACCAGCGAGGCGTTCTGTTGGGTCACTCGATCCATCTCAGCCACCGCCAGCCCCACCTGGTCGATACCGCGGCTCTGCTCATCAGACGCAGACGCGATTTCGCCCATGATGTCCGTCACGCGCGTTACCGCATTCACGATCTCACCCATGGTTTCACCGGCGCTTTCTACCAGCGTTGAACCCAACTCCACGCGCCCCACGGAGTCTTCAATCAGGCTCTTGATCTCGCGAGCCGCCTGGGCGCTGCGCTGCGCCAGGTTTCGTACTTCACCTGCAACCACCGCAAAGCCGCGGCCCTGCTCGCCCGCACGTGCCGCTTCTACCGCCGCGTTCAGCGCCAGAATATTAGTCTGGAAAGCAATCCCGTCGATCACGCTGATAATATCGGCGATTTTCTGCGAACTGCCGGCGATGTCGCGCATGGTCTGCACCACGTTATCCACCACTTTCCCGCCTTTCTGCGCGGTTTCGGATGCGCTCAGGGCCAGGTTGCTCGCCTGACGGGCATTCTCGGCGTTCTGCTTCACTGTGGCGGTCAGCTGTTCCATGCTGGCGGCGGTCTCTTCCAGAGAGGCAGCCTGCTGCTCGGTACGGGATGAGAGATCGTTATTGCCCATCGAGATTTCGCTCGCACCGCTGTAAATGGCGTTTGCGCCGTTACGCACGTCACCCACGGTACGCACCAGCTCGCCCTGCATATGGCGCAGGGAGTCAGCCAGTTCACCCATCTCGTTGGAGCCTTCCACGTCGATGCGCTTCACCAGGTCGCCGCTGGCGATATGACGAATGCTGTCAATCAGACGGTTCAGCGGCGAAATCAGTGCCTGACGAATACCCAGCCAGACGGCAACAATCACCACCAGCACCGCAGCCAGCACGCTAATCAGCACCCAGATAGCCTGGCGGTAAGAGCTGTTGCTGTCTTCAACCGCGGTCTGATAGAGCGCGTCGTTTTGTTGCAGGTAGCTGACGTACTGCTTCTCAAAGCCATCCTGATAGCTCTGGGTCGGCTGGTCGAAGAACTCGTTGATCTTGCCCGCCCCCAGCAGCTGGATCAGCTCGGCCAGCGCGCCGTGGTAGATATCGTAATTACGTTTGATTTCCAGTGCCGCAGCGTCGCTCTGACGCGGGTCACGCGGAAGTGCTTCGTAATCCGCCCAGTTTTTTTCCGCCTGTTTCAGAGACGCAGAGGCAATCTGCATCAGCTCGGCGACGGTTGAGCCGCTGCCGATATTGTTCTGATCCATCATGTAGCGGATACCCGCGCGGTTCAGGGTGTTACGGGTTTGCAGCAGCGCCACCCAGCTACCGTTCAGGGTGGATTGTTGCTGGCGAATGGTTTGCAGAATGGTGAAATTCTCTTTGTCATGCTTCAGGGCATTGAAGAAAAGACCACCGGATGTGAGTTGTAAAAGGCCAAATATCGCTAAAACCAGCAGTAAGCTGGTGACAATCTTGATACGATTTAACATGTTTTCTCTTTCCTCAGACAGATACAGAATTTTCGGCCTGGAAAGGGAAAACTTTACGAAAATCATCCTGGATTTTAGGGTTTTTACTCTTCGTCCCGCGCGGCAATATGTCGGTTTCCGAGTTCAATAAACTCTTCCAGCAGCGCCGTGAGCTGCTTCATCTTTTCCGGGGTATATTCCGCCTCAATCTGCTGGTACGCCTCTTCCACCTGAGCCTGAGCACGCTGGTACAGCGCGTTGCCTTCTTTCGTCAGCGATACGTACAGCTTGCGCTGGTCATTCACCGGCTTTAAGCGCAGCACCAGACCGTCGCGCTCCATCCGCGTCAGAATGCCGGTCAGGCTTGGGCGCAAAATGCAGGTGCGGAACGCCAGATCATGAAAATCCATGGAGGGATGCTCGGCCAGCACGCGGACGATACGCCACTGCTGTTCGGTCAGATTATGCCGTTTCACTATCGGGCGGAAGTAGCCCATCGCCGCTTCACGCGCCTGCAACAGCGCGATGGTTAATGAGTCATGCATCACC
This sequence comes from Enterobacter cloacae complex sp. XAL002, assembly GCF_049236805.1. Classification (NCBI taxonomy): domain Bacteria; kingdom Pseudomonadati; phylum Pseudomonadota; class Gammaproteobacteria; order Enterobacterales; family Enterobacteriaceae; genus Enterobacter; species Enterobacter cloacae complex sp. XAL002. Next base: position 24,048 of record NZ_JBMKJN010000004.1, on the reverse strand, counting down.
TTCCCCTTACATCATTAACAAGTAAACAATTTAAAACAGATGCTTTTATAGACAACACGTTGTAACCCAAAAAGTCTAACAGAAACAACGTCATTTTTTTAATGCATTGATTTAAATGATAATTAACCCATTGGTGTAAATTTATTGTTATTCATATCACAAATTATTCACTTCTGATTGCGAAACGAACAGCAAAAGCATAAAACCAGATCATTAATATATTAATGAAATCAAAACCGGACAGCCGGTTTGAGGAGTATGGGAATGAAAGGTACTGTTTTTGCCGTAGCGCTAAACCACCAAAGCCAGCGTGCGGCCTGGGCTGAGGCGTTTAAAAAAGCCCCCTATAACGCGCCGCCAAAAACGGCGGTGTGGTTTATCAAGCCACGTAACACCGTTATTCGCGCAGGCGAGCCGATTCCCTTCCCGCAGGGAGAAACCGTGTTAAGCGGCGCAACGGTGGCGCTGGTGGTGGGCAAAACCGCCAGCAAAGTACGCGTTGAAGAGGCGGCGGCGTACATCGCTGGCTACGCGCTGGCCAACGAAATCAGCCTGCCGGAAGAGAGCTTCTACCGCCCGGCTATTAAAGCCAAATGCCGGGATGGATTTTGCCCGCTCGGCGAACCTGTCGCCGTTGATAACGTGGACAACCTGACCATCATCACCGAGATCAACGGTCGCGAAGCGGACCACTGGAACACGGCCGATCTGCACCGCAACGCCGCCGAACTGCTGAGCGCCCTGAGCGAATTTGCCACCCTGAACCCCGGCGATGCGATATTGCTCGGTACACCGCAAAGCCGCGTCGAAATTCGCCCGGGCGATCGGGTACGCATTCTGGCAGAGGGATTTCCGCCGCTGGAAAACCCGGTGGTGGAGGAACGCGACGTTACCATCGCTTCGCGCACGCCGCCGCACGCCACGCTGTTCGCCCTCGGCCTGAACTACGCCGATCACGCCAGCGAGCTGGACTTCAAACCGCCCACCGAGCCGCTGGTGTTTATCAAAGCGCCGAACACCTTTAACGGCGACAACCAGACCTCGGTGCGCCCAAACAACATTGAATACATGCATTACGAAGCCGAGCTGGTGGTGGTCATCGGTAAAACCGCGCGTAAGGTCAGCGAAGCCGAGGCGATGGACTATGTTGCGGGCTACAGGGTGTGCAACGACTACGCCATCCGCGATTATCTCGAAAACTACTATCGCCCGAACCTGCGGGTGAAAAGCCGCGACGGGCTGACCCCCATCAGCCCGAACGTAGTGCCAAAAGAAGCCATCCCTGACCCGCACAACCTTCGTCTTCGCACCTACGTCAACGGTGAACTGCGTCAGGAAGGCACCACCGCCGATCTCATTTTCAGCATCCCATTCCTGATTGCGTATCTGAGCGATTTCATGACCCTGCAACCGGGCGACATGATTGCCACCGGCACGCCGAAGGGGCTGTCCGACGTGGTGCCGGGCGATGAGGTGGTAGTGGAAGTGGAAGGCGTAGGCCGCCTGGTAAACCGAATTGTCAGTGAGGAGACTGCAAAATGAAAAAGATTAACCACTGGATCAACGGGAAAAACGTCGCCGGAAGTGAGTACTTCCAAACCACTAACCCGGCCTCCGGCGAGGTGCTGGCAGAAGTGGCCTCCGGCGGCGAAGCCGAAATCCATCAGGCCGTTGCCGCCGCCAAAGAGGCGTTCCCGAAATGGGCCAACCTGCCGATGAAGGAGCGTGCGCGCCTGATGCGTCGCCTGGGGGATCTGATTGACCAGAACGTGCCGGACATTGCCGCGATGGAGACCGCCGACACCGGCCTGCCGATCCACCAGACCAAAAACGTGCTCATTCCACGCGCCTCGCACAACTTTGAGTTCTTCGCCGAGGTGTGCCAGCAGATGAACGGCAAAACCTACCCGGTCGATGACAAGATGCTCAACTACACCCTCGTGCAGCCGGTAGGCGTTTGTGCGCTGGTGTCGCCGTGGAATGTGCCGTTTATGACCGCCACCTGGAAGGTCGCGCCGTGCCTGGCGCTGGGTAACACCGCGGTGCTGAAGATGTCCGAGCTCTCCCCGCTGACCGCCGACCGTCTGGGCGAGCTGGCGCTGGAGGCGGGCATTCCGGCGGGCGTGCTGAACGTAGTGCAGGGCTATGGCGCCACGGCGGGCGACGCGCTGGTGCGTCATCATGACGTGCGCGCCGTCTCCTTCACCGGCGGCACCGCCACCGGGCGTAACATCATGAAAAACGCCGGGCTGAAGAAGTATTCCATGGAGCTGGGCGGCAAATCTCCGGTGCTGATTTTTGAAGACGCCGACATCGAGCGCGCGCTGGACGCCGCCCTGTTCACCATCTTCTCCATCAACGGCGAACGCTGCACCGCCGGCTCGCGCATCTTCATCCAGCAGAGCATCTATCCGGAGTTCGTCAAACGCTTTGCCGAGCGCGCCAGCCGCCTGCGCGTGGGCGACCCGACCGATCCGAACACCCAGATTGGCGCGCTGATTAGCAAGCAGCACTGGGAGAAGGTCTCCGGCTACATCCGCCTCGGCATTGAAGAGGGGGCAACCCTGCTGGCGGGCGGCCCGGACAAACCGACCGATCTGCCTGCGCACCTGAAAGGCGGCAATTTCCTGCGCCCGACCGTGCTGGCGGATGTCGATAACCGCATGCGCGTGGCGCAGGAAGAGATCTTCGGGCCGGTGGCCTGCCTGCTGCCGTTTAAGGATGAAGCGGAAGGCCTGCGCCTGGCAAACGACGTGGAGTATGGCCTGGCGTCGTACATCTGGACGCAGGACGTCAGCAAAGTGCTGCGTCTGGCGCGCAACATTGAAGCGGGCATGGTGTTCGTTAACACCCAGAACGTGCGCGACCTGCGCCAGCCGTTTGGCGGCGTGAAGGCCTCCGGCACCGGGCGTGAGGGCGGCGAGTACAGCTTTGAGGTCTTCGCGGAGATGAAAAACGTCTGTATCTCCATGGGCGACCATCCGATTCCAAAGTGGGGGATTTGATCATGGGAAAATTAGCGTTAGCGGCAAAAATCACCCACGTGCCGTCAATGTATCTCTCTGAACTGCCGGGCAAAAACCACGGCTGCCGCCAGTCAGCCATCGACGGGCATAAAGAGATCAGCAAGCGCTGCCGCGAGCTGGGCGTCGATACCATTATCGTCTTCGACACCCACTGGCTGGTGAACAGCGCGTATCACATCAACTGTGCGGACCATTTTTCAGGCGTCTACACCAGCAACGAGCTGCCGCATTTTATTCGCGACATGACCTACGACTACGACGGCAACCCGGAACTCGGCCAGCTGATCGCCGACGAAGCGGTGAAGCTTGGCGTGCGCGCCAAGGCGCACAACATCCCAAGCCTGAAGCTGGAGTACGGCACGCTGGTGCCGATGCGCTACATGAACGCAGATAAGCACTTCAAAGTGGTCTCCATCTCGGCGTTCTGCACGGTACACGACTTCGCCGACAGCCGCAGGCTGGGCGAGGCCATCGTCAGCGCCATCGAAAAATACGACGGCACCGTGGCGGTGCTCGCCAGCGGCTCGCTGTCGCACCGCTTTATCGACGACCAGCGCGCGGAGGAAGGGATGAACAGCTACACCCGCGAGTTTGACCGCCAGATGGATGAGCGAGTAGTGAAGCTGTGGCGCGAGGGGCAGTTCAAAGAGTTTTGCAGCATGCTGCCGGAGTACGCCGACTACTGCTACGGCGAAGGCAACATGCACGACACGGTGATGCTGCTGGGGATGCTCGGCTGGGACAACTACGACGGTAAGGTGGAGTTTCTCACCGAGCTGTTCGCCAGCTCCGGCACCGGCCAGGTAAACGCCGTTTTCCCGCTGCCCGCGTAAGGAGCCACCATGCCGCATTTTATTGCTGAATGTACCGACAACATCCGCGAGCAGGCCGACCTGCCGGGGCTGTTTGCCAAAGTGAACGAGGCGCTCGCCGCCACGGGTATTTTCCCGCTCGGCGGTATCCGCAGCCGCGCCCACTGGCTGGACACCTGGCAGATGGCCGACGGCAAGCACGATTACGCCTTTGTGCATATGACGCTCAAAATCGGCGCCGGGCGCAGTCTGGAGAGCCGGGAAGAGGTCGGTGAAATGCTGTTTGCGCTGATCAAAACGCATTTTGCAGCGCTGATGACCGCCCGCTATCTGGCGCTGTCTTTCGAGCTCGACGAGCTGCACCCGACGCTCAATCACAAGCAGAACAACGTGCACGCGTTGTTTAAGTAGCCGTCTGCTCGCCCGGTGGCGCTTCGCTTACCGGGCCTACAACGGCTCGAACGTAGGCCGGGATCGCTACGCGCCACCCGGCAACAACAGGATATCGCCATGCTCGACAAACACACCCATACCCTGATCGCCCACCGCCTGCATCAGGCGGAACAATCCCGGGAGCAGATCCGCGCGATCTCGCTTGAGTATCCGGAGATCACCATTGAAGACGCCTACGCCGTCCAGCGCGAATGGGTGAGCCTGAAAATTGCCGAAGGCCGCGTGCTGAAAGGCCACAAGATCGGCCTCACCTCCAAAGCGATGCAGGCCAGCTCGCAGATCAGCGAGCCAGACCACGGCGCGCTGCTGGACGATATGTTCTTCCACGACGGCAGCGACATTCCCGTGGATCGCTTTATCGTCCCGCGCATCGAAGTGGAGCTAGCCTTCGTGCTGGCAAAACCGCTGCGCGGCCCGAACTGCACGATCTTCGACGTCTACAACGCCACGGATTACGTCATCCCTGCCCTGGAGCTGATCGACGCCCGCTGCCATAACGTTGACCCGGAAACCCTGCGCCCGCGCAAGGTATTCGACACTATCTCCGATAACGCCGCCAACGCGGGCGTGATCCTCGGCGGCCGCCCGATTAAACCCGACGAGCTGGATCTGCGCTGGATCTCCGCCCTGCTCTACCGCAACGGCGTGATCGAAGAGACCGGCGTGGCCGCAGGCGTCCTTAATCATCCGGCGAACGGCGTGGCGTGGCTGGCGAACAAACTCGCGCCATACGACGTGCAGCTTGAGCCAGGCCAGATCATCCTCGGCGGCTCGTTTACCCGCCCGGTTGCCGCCTGCAGAGGCGACACCTTCCACGTCGACTACGGCAACATGGGCTCCATCAGCTGCCGCTTTGTGTAAGGAGATGATCATGCAAAACGCATTCAAAGCGGCGCTGAAAGCGGGCCGACCGCAAATCGGGTTATGGCTGGGGCTAACCAGCAGCTACAGCGCTGAGCTATTGGCCGGGGCCGGTTTTGACTGGCTGCTGATCGACGGGGAGCACGCGCCGAACAGCGTGCAGACCATTCTGACTCAGCTACAGGCCATCGCCCCTTATCCCAGCCAGCCGGTGGTGCGCCCGTCGTGGAACGATCCGGTGCAGATCAAGCAGCTGCTGGACGTGGGGGTGCAAACCCTGCTGGTGCCGATGGTGCAAAACGCCGACGAAGCGCGGCTGGCGGTCAGCGCCACCCGCTATCCGCCTGTCGGCATTCGCGGCGTCGGCAGCGCGCTGGCGCGGGCGTCGCGCTGGAACCGTATCCCGGACTACCTGCATCAGGCTAACGACGCCATGTGCGTGCTGGTGCAAATCGAAACCCTAAGAGCGTTAAAAAACCTGCCGCAGATCCTGGACGTGGACGGCGTCGACGGCGTGTTTATCGGCCCGGCGGATCTGAGTGCCGACATGGGCTTTGCCGGTAATCCGCAGCACCCGGAGGTGCAGGCCGCCATTGAGCAGGCGATCGCGCAGATACGCGCCGCCGGTAAAGCGCCCGGCATCCTGATGGCGAACGAGCAACTGGCGAAACGTTACCTTGCACTCGGCGCGCTGTTTGTCGCCGTCGGCGTCGACACCACCCTGCTCGCCCGCGGCGCGGAAGCGCTGGCGGCACGTTTTATCGAACAACCGGTTACGTCAGTTAATAACATTAAATCCGTCTACTAAACGTAAGATCTGGAGCGCAGCATGACGACCTCTACCCTGCAAGATAAGAAAGCTATAGAACATCGCGTTATCAACAAGCTGTTCCGTCGTTTGATCGTGTTTCTCTTTATCCTGTTTGTCTTTTCGTTTCTCGATCGCATCAACATCGGCTTTGCCGGGCTAACGATGGGCAAAGATCTGGGCCTCACGTCGACCATGTTTGGCCTGGCCGCGACCCTGTTTTACGTCACCTACGTGCTGTGCGGGATCCCCAGCAACATCATGCTGGCGAAAATCGGCGCGCGGCGCTGGATCGCCGGGATCATGGTGGTGTGGGGCATCGCCTCTACCTGCACCATGTTCGCCACCAGCCCGGAAACGCTCTACGTCCTGCGCATGCTGGTGGGCATTGCCGAAGCCGGTTTCCTGCCGGGGATCCTGGTCTATCTCACCTGGTGGTTCCCGGCGTATCACCGCGCCCGCGCCAACGCGTTGTTTATGATCGCCATGCCGGTGACCATGATGCTCGGCTCGATCCTCTCCGGGTACATTCTGGCGATGGACGGGCTGTGGAACCTGAAGGGCTGGCAGTGGCTGTTCCTGCTGGAGGGGCTGCCGTCGGTGGTGCTCGGCGTGGTGACCTGGTTCTACCTTAACGACACCCCGGATCAGGCCACCTGGCTGGATGATGATGAAAAGCAGGCACTCAAAACGATGATCGCCCGCGAGCAGGAACTGGCCATTGCGCACGTCGCCACGCCGCGATCGACGCTGCGCGAGGTGCTGACGCCCGCCGTACTGCTCTACACGCTGGCCTACTTCTGCCTGACGAATACGCTGAGCGCGATCAACATCTGGACGCCGCAGATCCTGCAAAGCTTCAACACCGGCAGCAGCAATATCGTGATTGGCCTGCTGGCGGCGATCCCGCAGTTTTGCACCATCCTCGGGATGATCTGGTGGAGCCGCCGCTCCGACAGGCTGAAAGAGCGAAAAAAGCACACCATCCTGCCGTATCTGTTTGCCGCGGCGGGATGGATGCTGGCCTCGGCGACCGATCACAGCCTGATCCAGCTGCTTGGCATCATCATGGCCTCAACCGGATCGTTTACCGCCATGGCGATATTCTGGACCACGCCGGACCAGGTGATTAGCCTGCAATCCCGCGCGGTGGCGCTGGCGGTGATCAACGCCATCGGCAACGTCGGGTCTGCCGTCAGCCCATTGCTGATTGGTATTCTGCGCGACGCGACCGGCAGCTTCAGCTCAGGACTGTGGTTCGTGGCAGGTCTGCTGGTGGTGGGCGCACTGGTGCTGACGCGCATTCCGATGACGCAGCGGGTTCAAAAGAGGAACGATCATGTGCCAGAGCCCTATCGCCAACATTGATATCAGCAAGGAGTACGACGAAAGTCTGGGCACCGACGATGTGCACTACCAGTCGTTCGCCCGCATGGCGGCCTTTTTTGGCCGCGACATGCAGGCGCACCGCCACGACCAGTATTTTCAGATGCATTTTCTCGACACCGGGCAGATTGAGCTGCAGCTCGACGACCACCGCTACTCGGTGCAGGCGCCGCTGTTCGTTCTGACACCGCCGTCGGTGCCGCACGCGTTTATCACTGAATCCGACAGCGACGGCCACGTGCTGACGGTGCGCGAGGATCTTATCTGGCCGTTGCTAGAAGTGCTCTACCCCGGCACGCGGGAGGCGTTCGGCCTGCCGGGGATCTGCCTGTCGCTTGCCGACAGGCCTGACGAGCTGGCGGCGCTGAAGCATTACTGGCAGCTCATTGCCCGGGAATCCACGGAACAGCTGCCGGGCCGTGAGCATACGCTGGTCCTGCTGGCGCAGGCCGTATTTACCCTGCTGCTGCGCAACGCGAAGCTCGACGACCACGCTTCAGGCGGCATGCGCGGCGAGCTGAAGCTGTTTCAGCGCTTTAACCAGCTGACAGATGCGCATTACCACGAGCACTGGACGGTGCCGGAATACGCCAGCGAACTGCATCTTACCGAATCCCGCCTGACCGATATCTGCCGCCGCTTTGCCAACCGCTCGCCGAAACGGCTGATCTTCGACCGCCAGCTGCGGGAAGCCAGGCGCTTGCTGCTGTTTTCCGACAGCACAGTGAGCGAAATTGCCTGGCAACTGGGGTTTAAAGATCCGGCCTATTTCGCCCGTTTTTTCAACCGACTGACGGGGTGCTCACCCAGCGCATACCGGGCGCAGAAAGTACCGGTTTCCTGAACGCATCACGGTTCGTAGGGCGGGTAAGCGCAGCGCCACCCGCCGAAAAGCCGCACAGATCACAAAACAACATCCCACCCGAAAAGTACCTGCCGTTGTCCCAATCGTCCCTTCACGTTCCGCCCCTCTCACGCTTCAATTAAACAACAAAAACAAAACATAAATTTAACAACCATCTTCCGATACGAGGTCCCTATGAAGCCTGAAGATTTCCGCGCTAATGCCAAACGTCCGTTAACCGGTGAAGAGTATTTAAAAAGCCTGCAAGATGGCCGTGAGATTTATATCTACGGCGAGCGCGTTAAGGACGTTACTACCCACCCGGCATTTCGCAATGCGGCGGCGTCCATCGCCCAGATGTACGATGCCCTGCACAAGCCAGACATGCAGGATACACTCTGCTGGGGCACCGACACCGGCAGCGGCGGCTACACCCATAAATTCTTCCGCGTGGCGAAAAGCGCCGACGATCTGCGCCAGCAGCGCGACGCCATCGCCGAGTGGTCGCGCCTGAGCTACGGCTGGATGGGCCGCACGCCAGACTACAAAGCCGCGTTCGGCTGCGCGCTGGGGGCTAACCCTGCCTTCTACGGTCAGTTCGAGCAGAACGCACGCAACTGGTACACCCGTATTCAGGAAACCGGCCTGTACTTTAACCACGCCATCGTCAACCCGCCTATCGACCGCCATAAACCGGCGGACGAGGTGAAAGACGTTTACATCAAGCTGGAGAAAGAGACCGACGCCGGGATCATCGTCAGCGGCGCGAAAGTGGTGGCCACCAACTCTGCGCTGACCCACTACAACATGATTGGTTTTGGCTCTGCGCAGGTGATGGGCGAAAACCCGGACTTCGCGCTAATGTTCGTCGCGCCGATGGATGCCGAAGGGGTGAAGCTGATCTCCCGCGCCTCTTACGAGATGGTGGCAGGGGCGACCGGCTCCCCGTACGACTACCCGCTCTCCAGCCGCTTTGACGAGAACGACGCCATTCTGGTGATGGATCATGTGCTGATCCCGTGGGAAAACGTGCTGATCTACCGCGATTTCGACCGCTGCCGTCGCTGGACGATGGAAGGTGGCTTCGCCCGCATGTACCCGCTTCAGGCCTGCGTGCGTCTGGCAGTGAAGCTCGACTTCATCACCGCTCTGCTGAAGAAGTCACTGGAGTGTACCGGCACCCTCGAGTTCCGCGGCGTGCAGGCGGATCTCGGCGAAGTGGTGGCGTGGCGCAACATGTTCTGGGCGCTGAGCGACTCCATGTGCTCCGAAGCCACGCCTTGGGTAAACGGCGCGTACCTGCCTGACCACGCGGCGTTACAGACCTACCGCGTGATGGCGCCAATGGCCTACGCGAAAATCAAGAACATTATCGAACGCAACGTGACCTCCGGGCTGATCTACCTGCCGTCCAGCGCGCGGGACCTGAACAACCCGCAGATCGACCAGTATCTGGCGAAGTATGTGCGCGGCTCCAACGGGATGGATCACGTCGAACGCATCAAGATTCTGAAACTGATGTGGGATGCCATCGGTAGCGAGTTTGGCGGACGTCACGAGCTGTACGAAATCAACTACTCCGGTAGCCAGGATGAGATCCGCCTGCAATGCCTGCGTCAGGCGCAAAGCTCCGGCAACATGGACAAGATGATGGCGATGGTTGACCGCTGCATGTCCGAGTACGACCAGCACGGCTGGACTGTACCGCACCTGCACAACAACACTGATATCAACATGCTGGATAAGCTGCTGAAATAACGCAGCGGGAGGTTTCAATGCAATCTGAAGAACGCCTGCGTTTTCGCGACGCGATGGCCAGCCTGTCGGCGGCGGTGAATGTGGTCACCACCGAGGGCGATGCGGGCCGCTGCGGCATTACTGCTACCGCCGTCTGTTCGGTCACGGATACCCCGCCCTCGGTCATGGTCTGCATCAACGCCAACAGCGCCATGAACCCGGTCTTCCAGGGCAACGGCAAACTGTGCGTCAACGTGCTGAACCACGAGCAGGAGATCATGGCCCGCCACTTTGCCGGGATGACCGGCATGGCCATGGAGGAGCGCTTTGCTCTCTCCTGCTGGCAGAAAGGACCGCTGGCGCAGCCGGTGCTGAAAGGCGCCCTGGCAAGCCTGGAAGGTGAGATAACCCAGGTGCAAACCATCGGCACCCATCTGGTCTACCTGGTGGAGATTAAGAACATCATCCTCAGCAGCGAGGGGCACGGCCTGATCTACTTCAAACGCCGTTTCCACCCGGTGATGATGGAGATGGAAGCCGCGGTTTGATCCCGTTGCACAAAAAAACGCTAAGGTTTCCGCAAAGGTGCGCCGTTAACTATCCATAAGATAAATTTTCCGGGGCGGCTGACGACGTCGTCAGCCGCCCCCTTAACGCTGGAAAGTCTTATGGCCTCTTCACCCCGAAGCCGCTCGGCTGAACGTCTGGTTGACATCATTATTGCTCTGCACCGCAACGGAAGCGTTAATCGCCGCGATCTGATGCAAAAATTTAGCATTACCGAACGTACGGTGTACCGCGATCTAAAGGCCCTTTCCCCGATTATCGAACACGACGGCAAAGGACGCTATCAGCTGCTGCCCGCATATCAGCCCTGCCGCTGCACGCAATGCCCTGATGCGAACGACGAAACCCCGCAGGGCTAGATTATTCTCAGTGATCTCAATCACATATTTTCTCCCGCCGGGGGTGAGCCTTAACCACTCACCCTCGCTTTTGACCGCTCACGCATCGCTTTCAACCACTCACCCATTTACCGTGCTTTACACGCGCGAGGATCTGGCACGATCGCTCCAGCATTAATCAATACCTCCTCACAACGAACCCTGACCCTTTTTTCTTTACATAAAAAACCAGGTCTTACTATGGATACTAAAAAACTACTTAAGCACGTGCCCTGGGCCATCCTCGGGATCATCGGCGCTTTCTGTCTGGCGGTTGTCGCATTACGCCGGGGCGAGCACGTCAGCGCCCTGTGGATCGTGGTCGCGTCGGTTTCCGTCTATCTTGTGGCTTATCGCTACTACAGCTTGTACATCGCGCAGAAGGTCATGAAGCTCGACCCGACGCGCGCCACCCCGGCGGTCATTAACAATGACGGCCTGAACTATGTGCCAACCAACCGTTACGTGCTGTTTGGTCACCACTTCGCCGCCATTGCAGGCGCGGGTCCGCTGGTCGGTCCGGTGCTGGCTGCGCAGATGGGCTACCTGCCGGGTACGCTCTGGCTGCTCGCGGGCGTAGTGCTGGCGGGAGCGGTGCAGGACTTTATGGTGCTGTTTATCTCCTCGCGCCGTAATGGTTCGTCGCTGGGCGAGATGATCAAAGAGGAGATGGGCCGCGTGCCGGGCACGATCGCCCTCTTCGGCTGCTTCCTGATCATGATCATCATCCTGGCAGTGCTGGCCCTGATCGTGGTGAAAGCGCTGGCCGAAAGTCCGTGGGGCGTCTTCACCGTCTGCTCTACCGTGCCGATTGCGCTGTTCATGGGCATCTACATGCGCTTCCTGCGCCCTGGCCGCGTTGGCGAGGTGTCGGTCATCGGTATCGTGCTGCTGGTCGCCTCTATCTACTTCGGCGGTGTGATTGCCCACGACCCGTACTGGGGCCCGGCGCTGACCTTTAAAGACACCACCATCACCTTCGCGCTGATCGGTTACGCGTTCATCTCAGCGCTGCTGCCGGTGTGGCTGATTCTGGCTCCGCGTGACTACCTGGCGACCTTCCTGAAAATCGGCGTGATCGTCGGGCTGGCAATCGGGATTGTGATCATCAACCCGGAGCTGAAAATGCCGGCGGTGACGCAGTACATTGACGGTACCGGTCCGCTGTGGAAAGGTGCCCTGTTCCCGTTCCTGTTTATCACCATTGCCTGCGGTGCCGTGTCTGGCTTCCACGCACTGATCGCCTCCGGCACCACGCCGAAGCTGATGGCCAACGAAACCGACGCGCGCTTCATCGGTTACGGCGCAATGCTGATGGAATCCTTCGTGGCGATCATGGCGCTGGTTGCGGCGTCGATTATCGAGCCTGGGCTGTACTTCGCGATGAACACCCCACCAGCGGGTCTCGGCATCACCATGCCAAACCTGCATGAGATGGGCGGCGAAAATACCGCGCTGATTATGGCGCAGCTGAAAGACGCCAGCGCACACGCGGCGGCGACCGTCAGCTCCTGGGGCTTCGTGATTTCGCCTGAGCAGATTATGCAGACCGCGAAAGACATCGGCGAACCATCCGTGCTGAACCGCGCAGGTGGCGCACCGACGCTGGCGGTGGGTATCGCACACGTGTTCCACAAAGTGCTGCCGTGGGCGGACATGGGCTTCTGGTACCACTTCGGTATTCTGTTTGAAGCGCTGTTCATCCTCACCGCGCTGGATGCCGGTACGCGTGCAGGCCGCTTCATGTTGCAGGATCTACTGGGTAACTTCGTGCCGTTCCTGAAGAAAACCGACTCTCTGGTAGCAGGTGTTCTGGGTACTGCGGGCTGCGTAGGTCTGTGGGGTTACCTGCTGTATCAGGGCGTTGTAGACCCGCTGGGCGGCGTGAAGAGCCTGTGGCCGCTGTTCGGCATCTCTAACCAGATGCTGGCGGCTGTGGCCCTGGTGCTGGGCACCGTTGTCCTGGTGAAGATGAAACGCACCAAATACATCTGGGTAACCGTGGTGCCTGCGCTGTGGCTGCTGCTCTGCACTACCTGGGCGCTGGGTCTGAAACTGTTCAGCACCAACCCGCAGCTGGAAGGCTTCTTCTTCATGGCTAACCAGTACAAAGAGAAGATTGCCGCAGGCGGCGCGGATCTGACCGCGCAGCAGATTGCCAACATGAACCATATCGTGGTGAACAACTACACCAACGCGGGTCTGAGCATTCTGTTCCTGGTGGTGGTGTACAGCATTATCTTCTACGGCATTAAAACCTGGATAAAAGTGCGTAATGCCGATGGCCGTACGGACAAAGAAACCCCGTACGTGCCGGTGCCGGAAGGCGGCGTGAAGACGTCTTCACACCATTAATAAAATGGCGGGTGGCGCTGCGCTGACCCGCCCTACAACGTTACTGTAGGCCCGGTAAGCGTAGCGCCACCGGGCTTTTTCTTATCAGGACACGTTATGTTTGGTAACTTAGGCGAAGCAAAAAAATACCTCGGTCAGGCGGCGAAAATGCTGATTGGCATTCCGGACTATGACAACTACGTTGAGCATATGAAGACCAACCATCCGGATAAGCCGTACATGACCTACACTGAATTCTTCCGCGAGCGTCAGGAAGCGCGCTACGGCGGAAGTGGAGAAGGCGGCGTCCGCTGCTGCTAAAGGAGAAACCATGACCCCGATTGCCGTTACACTGCTGACCGGTTTTCTCGGCGCCGGTAAAACCACCCTGCTGCGCCACATCCTGAATGAACAGCACGGCTTCAAAATCGCCGTCATTGAAAACGAATTTGGCGAAGTCTCCGTTGACGATCAGCTGATTGGCGACCGCGCCACGCAGATCAAAACCCTGACCAACGGCTGCATCTGCTGCACCCGCTCCAGTGAATTAGAAGACGCCCTGCTGGACCTGCTCGACAGCCGCGATCGCGGTGACATCGTCTTCGACCGTCTGGTGATCGAGTGTACCGGCATGGCCGATCCCGGCCCGATTATTCAGACCTTTTTCTCCCACGATATTCTGTGCCAGCGCTACCTGCTGGACGGCGTCGTCGCGCTGGTGGATGCGGTACACGCCGACGAGCAGATGAACCAGTTCACCATCGCCCAGTCTCAGATTGGCTACGCCGACCGCATTCTGCTGACCAAAACCGACGTGGCGGGTGAAAGCGAAAAACTGCGTGAGCGCCTGACGCGCATCAACTCGCGCGCACCCATTTATACCGTGACGCACGGCGATATCGACCTGTCTCAGCTGTTCAACACCAACGGCTTTATGCTGGAGGAGAACGTCACCGCGAAACCGCGCTTCCACTTTATGGCAGACAAGCAAAACGACGTAGCGTCGATTGTGGTGGAGCTGGACTACCCGGTGGACATCAGCGAGGTCTCGCGTGTGATGGAGAACCTGCTGCTGTCGTTTGCCGACAAGCTGCTGCGCTATAAAGGAATGCTGTGGATCGACGGCGAGCCGAACCGCCTGCTGTTCCAGGGCGTGCAGCGCCTGTACAGCGCCGACTGGGATCGTCCGTGGGGCGATGAACCGCCGCACAGCGTGATGGTGTTTATTGGAATACAGCTGCCGGAAGAGGAAATTCGGGCAGCGTTTGCGGGGCTACAGAAATAACCGCCTTGCTTCCCCTCTCCCCTGTGGGGAGAGGGCCAGGGTGAGGGGTAAAGTCCAATATTATTTCAACGCCTCCGGCAACGTCACAATCCACAGCTCGCTGTCGGAATCCGGCTTCTTCAGTGGCTTGACGCTGAGGGTAGTTTCAACCGCTTTGTCATCCAGCGTCAGCTTGCCTTCCGCGTTCACCCGATAATCCTTGAGCTTCTTGCCCTCGGCCGGGTTGTGCATCGCCACCTTCACGCCAAAGTCATTATCGTTCGCCACCGCCAGCGTTTTGTCGTCAATCAGCGCCAGCCCTTCGGCCTTTTCCTGCTGCCAGCCCAGCGCACGCAGATCGACCACCTGCGTTTTTTCCGCAAGTGTAATGCCGCGCTGCGCCAGCGTTTTCTCATCGTCAAATTCCGGGTATTCGCCCGGCTTGTCGAAGGCGGCCAGATCGCTCGCCTTGCTCAGATCCACCCTGTAGATGAGGTTACGCATTACGTCGTTTTTATCTTCGCCCTGTTCAATCAGCAGGATAGTGTGGTTATCCAGCGCCACGATATCGCCGATTTTGGCGTCGCTGTTTTTGCTGTAGGCCGCGCTGTCGACAGGGTAGCCGTACATCGCGGTTTTTCCGGTCGCCGGATCGAAGCTGACCAGTCGCGTAAACAGCGCCTGCTTTTTGCTCTTCCCGTCGATATCCAACGTACTCTGGACAGCGGCGATAATACGTCCGTCCGGCATGCGGGTCAGGCCTTCAAATCCCCGGTTTGCCTGGCGCCATTTGATAACATTTGGCAGACCGCCCGCGATGGATTTCTCCCCTTCCGCCGCCTGTGGGCCGTGGATCGCGAGGATTTTCCCTTTACTGTCAATATTAATCAGGAACGGGCCATACTCATCGCACAGCCAGTAGCCGCCCTTCCCGTCCGGCGTGATGCCTTCCGTATCCAGCCCGCGGTTATCGCCTTTCAGCACTTTTAAGGTGTCGCTTAGCGCGATTTCATTGGTGGAACCAATCACGCCACTTTGCAGCGGCAGACCGTTGATTTCGCCTTTATCGTCATGCAAAGGACGCGCGTCCACGGCCTCCGCTTTACCGTTTTGCACGCGGATCGTCATTAGCAGCGGGGCGAAATCCGGGGTAACAAAAATTTTAGCGTCATTTTTCCCCATTTTTGGCGAATCCGCGTTAGGACCGCGATCGGTCACGGTCGTAAACGTCAAGGCATCGCCCTGCTTGCCCATAAACAGCAGGCCAGAGCCAATCCCCACAGGCAGCCCGTTCGGAAACGCGCTGGCAAACGCACCGCTGTATTTGACATGCGCGCCTTCGGGAAAACTGACGACGTAACGCTCCGCGGTTGGCTGTGCCGCCAGGCCAGAGAAAGAGAGCGCACAACCAATTAGCACAGGAATGATTTTTCTTTTCATAGTGTTAGCACCCAGTAAGTGAAGCCAACAACGTAATGAAGAAACGTGTCAGAAAAATGACATGGTGAAAGCGGTTCGGCACGACGGGGCGTATAGCCACCTCCAGAAATGTAAACCTGTGTCTTTATCTGTGACAACTGAAACATTTTTGGAAATTATTAGAAACTCAATTAATTCATCCTGAACTAATTTTTCCGACCCGTTCAGCGTACGTTTAATGAGAATCCTGAACCCTTCCTAAACGCGAATGCATTACGTATTGACTCCTTGCCGGGTCAACATTCGAACAACATTTAAAATTCAAAAACCAAACAAAATCAGCATAAAAACGTGACAAGCATCGCATTTGCAGAGATAAACAGCTCTTGTTAAGGTGCCCTCAGATTAATTTGATGACGAGGAAAAACTCATGAAAAAGCTCAACGTTCTCCTTCTTTCCGCTCTGACTGCCGTATCGGGCTCCGCACTGGCCATGGGCGGCAGCATTGAGCAGGGTAAAAACTTTACCAACCTGAATGTGGAAATGGGGAAATCAACCTCCGGTCTGTACACCGAAGGTAGCTGGCTGAAAAACACCGATGACGGCACCACAACCGGTGGCGTAGGTGCAGGCTACAACTTTGAAATCGGCCCGGTGATGCTGAACGCAGGCGCTAAGGCCCTCTACGTTGGCCCGAAAAAAGGCGATAACGGCGTGGCGTTCCCGGTCGGCGGCGGTGTGAACGTTGCCCTGACCGACAGCATCAGGGTATTCGGTGAAGGCTACGTCGCGCCAGACGGCCTGAACAACAGCGTGAAAAACTACGTTGAAGCGAACGGTGGCGTAAGCTGGACGCCAGTGAAGCCGGTGACGCTGAAGGTGGGTTATCGTCACGTGAGCGTTGATGGTAAAGACGGTCGTCCTAACCACACGCTGATTGACGGCGCATATGTTGGCGGTGGCGTGTCCTTCTAAGCCTGTTGCCCGTTTCGCCCGGCGGCGCTACGCTTGCACGGGCCTACAATGAAGGGTGCAATTTATGAATATTATTGCACCTTGTAGGCCGGGTAAGCGCAGCGCCACCCGGCAAAAAAGGCGATGAGACTGTTAATAAAAAAAACCTGCCGGATGGCAGGTTTTTTTATGTCCGACATTACTTGCGAACGACCACCAGCTTCTGGTTCACAAACTCTTTGATCCCCAGGTCCGACAGCTCGCGTCCGTAACCCGAACGTTTTACGCCGCCGAACGGCAGTTCTGCCGCCGTATCGGTGAGCCAGTTGATGTACACCATCCCGGTCTCAATACGCGATGCCATCTTCTTCGCGCGCTCAATATCCTGGCTGAACACCGCTCCGCCCAGGCCGTAGTGGGAGTCGTTCGCCAGCGCGACCGCCTCGTCGTCGTTTTTCACCACGTAAATCTGCGCTACCGGGCCAAAGAACTCTTCGAAGTACGCCGGGTTGTCGCGTGAGATGTTGGTCAGGATGGTCGGCTCAAAGAAGCTCCCGTCTCGCTGCACAGGTTTGCCGCCATAGTGCAGCGTAGCGCCGTTTTTCACCGCCTCGTTAACCTGTTTGGTCAACGTGTCGAGCGCGTCTTTAGAGGACAGCGGCCCCAGCGTGGTGCTTTCGTCCAGCGGATCGCCAATCTTCACCTGCTTAAATGCCTCGGTGAATTTGCTCAGGAAGGCATCGGCAATCTTTTCATGCAGGATAAAGCGCTTCGCCGCGGTACAGACCTGCCCGGCGTTGTTGAGCCGCGCGTTAACGCCGATCTTCACCGCTTTATCCAGGTCCGCATCGTCGAGCACCACGAATACGTCGTTACCGCCAAGCTCCAGCGTGGATTTCTTAATGTGCTTCGCCGCCTGGGCCGCTACCACGCTGCCCGCTTTTTCTGAACCGGTTAGCGCCGCGCCCTGTACGCGATCGTCAGCGATGATGTTCGCCACCTGATCGGACGAGATAAACAGGTTGGTCCACGCCCCTTCCGGCGCGCCCGCCTCACGCACCAGATGGGCGAAGGTTTCCGCACAGTGCGGCACAATGCTGGCGTGTTTAGCGATGACAGGGTTACCCGCCGCCAGGTTTGGCGCAAGAACGCGCATCAGCTGATAGTATGGGAAGTTCCATGGTTCGACGGCCATCAGCACGCCGATGGGGTGATGTTCAACCCATGCTTCCCCGAGTTCAGAGTCATACTTCACCGGGGCCAGGAACTGCTTCGCGTTGTCCGCATAGTAGCGGGCGATTTGCGCGCACAGCTTCACCTCGCCGCGGCTCTGTTCGATGAGCTTACCCATCTCCTGGCTGGCGATTTTAGCCAGCTCCTCCACGCGTTCGTCGATCAGGTCCGCCAGCTTATGCAGTACCGGCAGGCGCTGGCTTATGTCGCCTTTCGCCCAGTCGGAGTGATAGAGCGCATCGGCTGCCTTCAGCGCCGCTTCAACATCTGCGTCAGTGTGGGAGGGATATTCTTTGATGAGCTGGTTAGTGGCAGGATTTACTGTCTGATAAGCCATATCGAATCTCCATGTTTTACCGCTTAGGGTATTAAGGGTAGTCAACATGACTGGCTATGGACGTAAAGTTGGGTATATACGGAAGGTTCTGAGTAAAGCGATGCCATACCGTGGCTGGCGTGGTATAAAAAACCTTCATAAGGAGTTGCTATGACCGATACCCGCCACATCCGTCAGACCTTTCACCGCGCCTCGGGCCTTGAACTACGCAGCACGTGGCAGAGCATGCAGGCGTACAAACGCCATTGCCACCCTCAGCTCTCCATCGGCGCAATTGTGGAAGGCCAGACATGCTGCGTGTGTAATGGCAGAGAATACATCCTCCAGCCCGGGGACCTGATTGTGATCCCGGCTTATGTCCCACACAGCTGCAACCCTGTTGCCGGGCAGCCGCGTAGTTATCATATGCTTTATATCGATACGGACCTTCCCCTTGCGGTTCAGGTGATTCGCAACGCTACGCTGTTTATGTATTACCGGGAAGTTGTTGAGAGGATGTCCCCTGCGTCCGTGAACAGGCTGCTTGCTGCCCTTCCCCATTGCATGGATGAGGCAGAAAAGCCTGGATCAACCAGCCAGCAGGTTCAGCAGGCATTTCTTTCCAGTCTTTCCAGCCCGCCTTCCCTCGACGCACTTGCGCAACGATTCTCGCTGCGAAAGGAGACGCTGATCCGTACCTTCAAGAAGGACACGGGCCTGACGCCTGGCAGCTTCCTCAATATCTTCCGCGTAGAGTACGCCAAAGCGCGGCTGCGTGCCGGGGATGATATCGCCGATGTCGGCTACCAGAGCGGGTTTGCCGACCAGAGCCATTTTCATAAGACCTTTGTGCGCTACACCGCCGCCACACCGCGCCAGTACGCTACGGGCCGATCAATATCAGACAATAAATAGGTTCTGTGTTTTCGTAGTCTGGCCCCAGTTTTGCATTCTGAGGTCGCTATGGAACTGTTCTTCCCTTCCGCTTTTCTCGCCCTGGCGCTGGCGCATTTTGTTGCCCTGTTAAGCCCGGGCCCGGATTTTTTCCTGCTGATGGGCTACGCCGCCCGCTACCGACTGCGCGGCAGCGCCGGATTGTGCATCGGGATAGCGGCAGGAAACGGGCTTTACATTTTGCTGGTCATTATGGGATGGAGCGCGCTGCGTCAGTTCGCGTGGCTGTTCACGTTGATTGAATTATCCGGCGCACTGTATTTGCTCTGGATCGGCTCGCATCTTGTACGCAGCCGACCGCAGACGCTGACGCTAAATGAAACACATGAGCGCTGCCCCTCGCTGCGTAAGCAGATCCTGCTGGGGCTGGGTTCGGCGCTGTTGAATCCCAAAAACGCGTTGTTCTACCTGGCGCTGATGACGGCGTTACTCGGGCCGGACGTCACGCTGCTTCAGCAGGCGACCTGCGGCGTCTGGATGGTGATGGTAGTACTGGTATGGGATTTTGCGCTGGTGTCGCTGATGGGGTTACCGGCGGTTCAGCGAAAGCTCAGCCGTTCGCTCTGGCTGATAGAGCGCACGGCGGGGGTGGTATTGATGGGGTTTGGTGGGTGGGTGCTGTGGCGGTTTTTGCACTTTTCCCCCGTATCCCTCTATCCTTAACCCATGGAAAAACATACCGAACTCAAACGCGCCAAGCTTCTCGCGCTGTCGCTGCTGCTGATTGCCGCTGCGGCCTTTATCACTACCCTGTTCCTGCCGCAAACCTTCTGGGTACGCGGCGCAAAAGCTATTGCCGAAGCGGCGATGGTCGGCGCGCTGGCGGACTGGTTTGCCGTTGTCGCGCTGTTCCGCCGGGTGCCAATTCCCTTTATCTCGCGCCATACGGCGATTATCCCGCGCAATAAGGACCGCATCGGCGACAATCTTGGCCAGTTCGTGCAGGAAAAGTTTTTGGATACCCAGTCGCTGGTCGCATTAATTCGCCGCTACGAGCCAGCCCAGATGATTGGTGCCTGGTTCAGCAAGCCCGACAACGCCCAGCGCGTCGGGCTGCATCTGATGCAGGTGATGAGCGGTTTTCTTGAGCTAACTGACGACGGGCGCATTCAGCGCCTGCTCAAACGCGCGGTGCATAAGGCTATCGACAAGGTCGATTTAACCGAGACCAGCGCCGTCATGCTGGAAAGCATGACCAAAAACAACCGTCACCAGGTGCTGCTGGACGCCATCATCAACCGTCTGATAACCCTGATTCAGCGCGAGAGCACGCGGGAATTTATCTCTGACCAGATCGTCCACTGGCTGAAGACCGAGCATCCGCGCAAGGCGATGGTGCTGCCCACCGAGTGGCTGGGCGATCAGAGCGCAGAGATGGTGTCGAACGCGGTGAACACGCTGCTGGATGATATCAGCCACGACCGCACGCACCAGATCCGTCGGGCATTTGACCGCGCCACGCTGAAGTTTATCGACAACCTGAAAAACGACCCGGAGATGACGGCCAAAGCCGACAATATCAAGCACTATCTGAAGAATGATGAAGCATTTAACCGCTACCTGGGTGAAATGTGGGCTGACCTGCGCCAGTGGCTGAAAAATGACATGCAGAGCGACGATTCCCGCGTGAAGCAACGTATCGCCAACGCCGGGCTGTGGTTTGGTGAGACGCTGTCGAATGATGCCAGCCTGCGTGCGTCGTTGAACGAGCATCTGGAGCAGGCCGCGCACCGCGTCGCGCCGGATTTTGCGGCATTCCTGACGCGCCATATCAGCGACACAGTGAAAAGCTGGGACGCCAAAGATATGTCACGCCAGATAGAACTCAATATCGGTAAAGATCTTCAGTTCATTCGCGTAAACGGTACCCTGGTAGGCGGAACGATTGGCCTGATCCTGTTTTTACTTTCTCAGTTGCCCGCCGTGCTGGGGCATTAATCCGCTTTTGGGGGCGCGATAACGTAGCGCGTCGCCTCGAAGCGGTTCAGGATCAGGTGCACCAGAAAGACCATCGTCAGCGTGACCACCAGCGCGAAGGTAACGGAGGTGATGCGGTACAGATCGCTGAACACCAGATCGCTGTCCGGATGCATGTTTTGCCCGAACATAATGCCGATGGTGGTAATGCTGGAAAATCCCACCCCGGCCCCGACCTTCTCCATCACGTGCAGGCGCGCGCCAAATGCCAGCCCGAGGCCGATCAGCGGCATCATCAGCAGCATATGGCTGCTGTGATCGTACAGAATAAGCTGAACGACGAGGATATAGAGACAGCCCAGCACCACGCCGACCACGCGCCAGATGGAGCTCATGACCGCGCCGCGGTAGTGCATCGGGAACAGGATCAGAATGCCCGCCATCAGTGCCGAGAGCGAATCGCTTAAGTCGCTCATCTGAAATACCACGAAAATCAGCGTCGCCACGGTGCCGGAGAGCAGCGACTCGTGGCGCACGCGGGCATCGTCTTTCTCTATCAGCGGCGGCGGCTTACGTGGCTCCACGTCCGGCAGCAGGTAATTCATCAGCGCGCTCAGACACACCGCCATCACGCTCGCTTCAATGTTGGAGAACAAAAGCGTGTGCCAGTTGGTGGTGGGGTAGCTCATAAAGTTGAGCATTACGCTCTGGCACACCACGCCCATCGAACCGAACAGAAACAGCGGCCCCTTGCTCATAAAACGAAAGCGCATCACGTACAGGGCAAAGACCACCAGCGTCATAATGACCGGCCATTGCGACAGAAAGCCGATGATGATCACCATTTCGACGCAGTTGAGCGATGCGCTGAAGACAAACTGCTTCGCCACGTGGCGGTTAAACACCGGCACCAGCGACAGCAGCATGATCGGGTAGACCACAAAAAACACGCCGTAGCTGGTGTTGTAGAAGCTCGAAATACTGAGCGCAATCATCCCGGCAAAGACAATGCGCAGGGTCTGGCGGAAGTCGTTTGCCGTGTAGACGATGTTGCCGTGCGGGGTAAATACCCGCGCCAGGGTGCTAATAGACATAGTGAAGCAGGCTCACCAGATGGATTTGCATCCCGGAGAAGAAGCGCGCAAAGGGCCCTTCGCTGTTGTAGAGCTGCACGGTGGCGCGCGCGCCGGTCGGCAGCGACTTCGGTAAGGCTTCGTCCAGCGCCACGTGAATGCGCATTCGCTGGGCATCGCGCACCCAGCGGTTAGAGGTTTCCGGTTCAGAAAGTTGACCGTTAACGGCTTCCTGACCGGCGAGGATCCCCGCGTCACTGCTGGTCACGTGGGCGCGGAAAACCCGTCCCGGAAAGGCGTCAAACACCACGGCGGCGTCGGTCCCCTGGTGGGTATGACGCAGGCTCTTCTCGCGGAAATCCGCCACAATATCCGTCTGCGTATTCACCAGCGCCAGCGCTGCCGAACCGGACGAGGCGTAAAAACCGGGGCTTAATTGCAGATTACTCACCGTGCCGTCCGCCTCGGCGTAGACCTTCGTCCAGCCAAGATTCAGCTCCGCTTCATCCAGCGCGTTACGGTATTTTTGCAGCGTCACGTTACGGTGTTCATTCCGCTCGCCGCGCTGAATGCGCAGGTTATGAATATTCGCCTGAATCGAGCTGACGGACTGCTCGCTGCTCTGCCAGGTAGTGCGGACCTTATCCAGATCCGCCTGCGACACGTTCTGCAGGGTGCTCAGTTTCTGGTAGCGGTCGAAAGTCACTTTGTCGTTACGCGCGGTCAGCACGGCGGTCTTCAGGCTGGCCTGCGCGGCGGCGATCTGCGCGTCCAGTTGTTCGTTGGAAAGGCGAGCCTGCTCAAGCGCGATCTGCGCCGCTTCCACTTTATTGCGAAACGGGGTGTCGTCGAGCTCAAACAGCAGATCGCCTTTCTTCACCTGGCTATTGTTGTGGACATGGACCGCCGCCACATAGCCGGAGACACGGGCAGACACCGGCGTCACCACGCGCATCACGGTGGAATCCGGCGTCAACGGGATCCAGATATCCGCGACGATAAAGTAGACAAACATCAGCAGGAAAGAGGCAATACTTACCCTTACCCAGCGGGCAAACTTTTGTTCAGGAGTCATTATTTTTCGGTCTTGTTATCTTCTTCGCGGATTGTCCGCAAATTGCAGGCGATTTGATTCAGGGTGGCGCTGAAAATGTCGAGATGTTCAGGCGCGATGTTTTGCGATACGCGCGTCTGAAGCGTCTCAATTACCTGGGTGAGCCTGTTAAGTACAGCTTTTCCCTCAGGCGTCAGCGTCAGAAGCCGGATGCGCTTGTCATACGGCGAGACGGTGCGCAGCAGGTAACCCTGTTTTTCCAGCTGTGTCAGGGTGCGCATTAGCGGCGGCAGTTCAATGCCCTGCACCTCCGCCAGCTCACTCACCGAGACGTTATCCCCGAGCTGATGCAGCTGCATCATCACCGTCCAGCTCGACTGGGTTAACCCGGTATCGAGAATGGCGTCGTCAATGACGGCACGCCACTGGCGCACGATCATCGCCATCCGCATGCCCATCGGCCTGCGGCTAAACAGTTCTTCTTCACTCATGGGGAAACCTCTCGTCACACGCGGTCACAATAATAGTTATCAGGGTAAGTATCAAGAAACGAGAAGTTAAAGCGCAGGAATTGCGAAATGAGATTCTCCCTCTCCCTGTGGGCTGAGGGATCCCCACAAATTAATGCGAGCACTGAGCAATCCCCTCGCCCCTCCGG
>NZ_JBMKJN010000003.1:235964-288515 GCF_049236805.1 Enterobacter cloacae complex sp. XAL002 | reverse complement strand
TTGGCAGCAGGAATGGCTTGTCAATCGCACGCTCTGGTTCTGGGATGTAAGAATCCAGGAAGCCAGCCAGTTCGATGATTTTCGCTTCCCACTCTGCGTCGCCTTCCAGCGCTTTCAGCGCGGAACCACGAACGATTGGAGTGTCGTCGCCTGGGAAATCGTACTGAGACAGCAGTTCACGAACTTCCATCTCTACCAGTTCCAGCAGTTCTTCGTCATCAACCATGTCGCATTTGTTCAGGAACACGATGATGAAAGGAACGCCTACCTGACGACCCAGCAGGATGTGCTCACGAGTCTGAGGCATAGGGCCGTCAGTCGCAGCAACAACCAGGATCGCGCCGTCCATCTGCGCAGCACCGGTGATCATGTTTTTAACATAGTCGGCGTGGCCTGGGCAGTCTACGTGTGCGTAGTGGCGAGTCGGGGTGTCATACTCAACGTGAGAGGTGTTGATGGTGATACCACGAGCTTTTTCTTCTGGTGCGTTATCGATCTGATCGAAAGCACGAGCAGCACCGCCGTAGGTTTTAGCCAGTACGGTAGTGATTGCAGCGGTCAGCGTTGTTTTACCATGGTCAACGTGGCCGATAGTACCGACGTTAACGTGCGGTTTTGTACGTTCAAACTTTTCTTTAGACATCGATTGTCCCTCTAAGACACGGATAAATCGGTGATATCACCACATCAACCAGGCGAAAATGCCTGAACTGTTGAATACATTTACATTGAAACAGAGAGAAAGGGAGGGAGAAGTGAAGTGGTGCTGATACCCAGAGTCGAACTGGGGACCTCACCCTTACCAAGGGTGCGCTCTACCAACTGAGCCATATCAGCACGTATTGGAGCGGGCAGCGGGAATCGAACCCGCATCATCAGCTTGGAAGGCTGAGGTAATAGCCATTATACGATGCCCGCATCCTGAAACTCGGCTACCCAGTTCTTTCTGTAACAAAAAAAGAGATTTCTCTCTTTTCTGTTCGAGCTGGTCAATTTTTCCAACCAGCTCCGGCGGCGTTGACGCTGCCAGAAAGTGGTGGTGGGGGAAGGATTCGAACCTTCGAAGTCTGTGACGGCAGATTTACAGTCTGCTCCCTTTGGCCGCTCGGGAACCCCACCGGACTTGATGGTGCCGACTACCGGAATCGAACTGGTGACCTACTGATTACAAGTCAGTTGCTCTACCTACTGAGCTAAGTCGGCATCAAGTAGCGCGCATTCTATGGAGACCTGCGCAGTCATGCAACTAAAAAATTGCATAAAACGTTCTTTCGCTCACATTTTATTCGAAACCAGGGCTAACCGCTGTAAATTCATCCGCTCGCGATTAAAAATCCAACATGAACGCCTGATTTCGGCACGCTATAGCCCCGGGTGATGCCTGCCCGGTTAAGCATCGCTTTCCCATATTTTTTCTTATTATTCCTCTCATCTGGTGTTAACCTCCTGCCCATTGTCCAAAATTAACTATGTGATGAGCCCGCACCCGCCGTTTCGTGATGGTTCACAGAAGCATGCTTATGAGCAAAAAAGAGCAAACGTTAATGACGCCCTATCTTCAGTTTAACCGTAGCCAGTGGGCAGCCCTGCGTGACTCCGTCCCTATGACACTGACGGAAGGTGAAATCGCACGGCTAAAAGGGATAAACGAAGATCTCTCCCTGGAAGAGGTGGCAGAAATCTATCTCCCCCTCTCTCGCTTGCTTAACTTTTATATCAGCTCCAACTTGCGTCGTCAGGCCGTACTGGAACAGTTCCTCGGCACGAACGGTCAACGTATTCCTTATATCATCAGTATTGCGGGCAGCGTGGCAGTGGGTAAAAGTACCACCGCGCGCGTGCTACAGGCGCTGCTGAGCCGCTGGCCGGAACACCGCAGCGTGGAGCTGATCACCACCGACGGCTTCCTGCATCCCAATGAGGTGTTGAAAGAACGCGGCCTGATGAAGAAGAAGGGCTTCCCGCTCTCTTATGATATGCACCGCCTGGTAAAGTTTGTCTCTGATTTAAAATCGGGCGTGCCGAACGTTACCGCACCGGTCTACTCGCATCTGATCTACGACCGCATCCCGGATGGTGACAAAACGGTGGTGCAGCCCGACATCCTGATTCTGGAGGGCTTAAACGTACTGCAAAGCGGGATGGATTACCCTCACGATCCGCATCACGTGTTTGTCTCTGACTTCGTCGATTTCTCAATTTATGTGGATGCGCCTGAAGATCTGTTGCAACGCTGGTATATCAACCGCTTCCTGAAGTTCCGTGAAGGGGCGTTCACCGACCCGGATTCTTACTTCCACAACTACGCTCAGCTCTCTGAAGAAGAGGCTATCAACGTGGCGACCGGGCTGTGGAATGAGATCAACTACGTCAACCTCAAAGAGAACATCCTGCCGACGCGCGAACGTGCAAGCCTGATCCTTACCAAGAGTGAGAAACACGCCGTTGACCAGATTCGTTTACGGAAGTAGATCTCAGACGTAAAAAAAACCGGCTAATCGCCGGTTTTTTCCTTTATGCATGCGGCTTTTCGCCGTTTTCATCCTGATCGACCGCGAAGCAGGCCACCAGCTGTCCACCATAATCTTTCAGTTGTGGCTGCAACTGCGTACACGGACCGAAGCGGCGACGGCAGCGGGCGTTGAACGCACATCCCGGCGGCGGGTTAAGCGGGCTTGGTAACTCGCCGGTCAGCTTAATGCGCTCACGGCGGTCATCCGGGTTCAGTCGCGGCGTCGCAGACAGTAGTGCCTGAGTATATGGATGACGCGGGTTATTAAAGATCTGATCTTTCGTCCCCTTCTCTACGCAGCGTCCCAGATACATCACCATCACCTCATCGGCAATGTGCTCAACCACAGACAGGTCATGGGAGATGAAAACGTACGACAGCCCAAGATCCTGCTGTAAATCCATCATCAGGTTCAGCACCTGCGCACGCACGGATACGTCGAGCGCCGAAACCGGTTCATCGGCAATCACCACGTCCGGGTCGAGCATCAGACCACGGGCGATGGCGATACGCTGACGTTGACCGCCAGAGAACATATGCGGATAGCGATCGTAATGCTCGGTTTTCAGGCCCACCTTCGCCATCATCGCCAGCGCTTTTTCACGACGCTGCTCTTTGCTCAGGTTGCTGTTGATCAGCAGCGGCTCTTCCAGAATCTGCCCCACTTTTTTTCGCGGGTTCAGCGAACCATACGGATTCTGGAACACAATCTGGATTTTCTGACGTCGCAGTTTCTGCGCCTGCGGATCGTGCTTGAGCAGATCCTGGCCCTGATAGTAAAGCTCGCCGCCAGTCGGAACTTCAATCATCGTTAACAGACGGCCCAGCGTGGACTTCCCACAGCCAGATTCCCCTACCACCGCCAGCGTTTTTCCGCGTTCGAGAGTAAAGGAGACACCATCCAGCGCTTTTACCAGGCGCTCAGGAGCAAAGAGGCCCTTCTTCACCGGGTAATGTTTTTTCAGGTCGATGGCCTGCAACAGCATTTGTTGCGTACTCATAGTGTTGGCCTCCCGGCATCATCGAGTGGGTAGTGGCATTTCGACTGACGTCCGTCAGCTAACAGGTTCAGCTCCGGCTCGTCGACGCGGCATTTATCCGTCGCATACGGGCAGCGCGGGTTAAGCAGACAGCCCTGAGGACGGTCATATTTACCCGGTACCACCCCCGGCAGCGAGGCCAGACGCGCTTTATCCTGCGCGAACTCCGGCAGCGCGCGCAGCAGCGCCTGCGTATAGGGATGACGCGGGGCCCGGAAGATATCGTGTGAACTCCCGGTCTCCACCACCTGGCCTGCATACATCACAATGATTTTGTGTGCCGCTTCAGCCACCAGCGCCAGATCGTGCGTAATCAGCACCAGCGCCATATTCTCTTTCTGCTGCAACTCCAGCAGTAGCTCAATAATTTGCGCCTGAATGGTCACGTCCAGCGCGGTTGTCGGTTCATCGGCAATCAGCAGTTTTGGACGACAGGCAATGGCCATCGCGATCATTACACGCTGACTCATCCCACCGGACAACTGGTGCGGATAAACGTCCAGACGCGATGCCGGATCGGGTATACCCACCTGCGTCAGCAGGTCAATAGCGCGCTGGCGACGGGTTTGCTTGTTACCGCCCTGGTGCACCTTAATGGCTTCCATAATCTGGAAACCCACGGTGTAACACGGGTTCAGACTGGTCATCGGGTCCTGGAAGATCATCGCCACTTCCGCTCCCACCAGTTGGCGGCGCTGTTTTTCGGAAATGCGCTGCAGATCCTGACCATTGAACTCCAGGCTTTCCGCCATTACGCGGCCGGGATAATCAATCAGCCCCATGATTGCCAGTGAACTCACTGACTTACCGGAACCGGACTCCCCAACGATACCAACCACTTCGCCCTGATTTACGCTATAGCTGATGCGGTCCACAGCACGAAACGGTGTGCCTTCATCGCCGAAGTGCACCGATAATTTATCTACATTTAATAACGCCATCTCGTGCCTCTTACTGCTTCAGTTTGGGATCAAGTGCATCACGCAGACCATCACCCATCAGGTTAAATGCCAGCACCGTCAGCAGAATCGCCAGACCCGGTAAGGTGACGACCCACCAGGCGCTTTGCGCGAACTGCAACACGTCGGAGAGCATGGTGCCCCATTCCGGTGTTGGCGGCTGCGCACCCATGCCAAGGAAGCCAAGAGCGGCCATATCGAGAATGGCGTTAGAAAAACCGAGCGACGCCTGAACAATCAGCGGTGCAAGGCAGTTAGGAAGAATATTGACGAACATCTGGCGCATCGCCCCCGCACCCGCCACTCGAGATGCCGTCACATAATCGCGGTTCACCTCGACCAGCACGGCCGCACGGGTTAATCGGACATAGTGAGGAAGCGCAACGAACGTTAGCGCGAGCGCGGCATTGCCTATCGAAGGACCAAAGACCGCGACCAGCACCAGGGCCAGCAGAAGGCTTGGCAATGCCAGCATGATATCGACGATACGCATGATGACGTTATCAACGATGCCGCCGAAGTAGCCCGCCACCAGACCAAGCACAACGCCCATGATCAGCGACAACACCACCACGAGACAGCCAACCAGCAGAGAGAGGCGCGCGCCGTACATCAGACGAGACAGCACATCGCGGCCAACGTCATCAGTACCGAGCAGGTGCGTCAGGCTACCACCTTCCTGCCAGGCCGGTGGCGCGAGCAGCGCATCACGGAACTGGTCCGCGGGGTTATACGGCGCAAGGAAGTTCGCAAACACCGCAATCAGGATCATGATGGAAACATATACCAGCCCGACGACCGCGCCTTTGTTGCGCTTGAAGTAGTGCCAGAATTCCTGCATCGGCGTCATTGGCACCGGTGCGGTAACCGCTTTATTTTGAGTAACTTGTGACATGATGGCCCCTTACTTCTTATGACGAATACGCGGGTTCACCACGCCGTACAGCAAATCGACCAGCAGGTTGACGAGGATAATCATCGTCGCGACCAGCAATACACCGCCCTGCACAACCGGATAATCACGGCGTTGCAGCGCATCAATCAGCCAGCGTCCAAGGCCTGGCCAGGAGAAGATGGTTTCGGTCAGGATCGCCCCGGCCAGCAGCGTACCGACCTGCAAACCGATAACGGTCACCACCGGCAGCATGGCGTTACGCAGGGCATGAATGATGATGACGCGCATACGGGTCAGACCTTTAGCGCGGGCAGTACGAATATAATCTTCGCCCAGCACTTCCAGCATGGAGGAACGAGTCATACGCACGATCACCGCAAGTGGGATGGTGCCCAGCACCATTGCAGGCAGGATCATGTGCGCAACCGCATCAATGAAGTTGCCCTCTTCGCCCCAGATCGCCGTATCAATCAGCATAAAGCCGGTTAACGGGTTGGTGTCGTCAAGGAAAACCATATCGCTGACACGTCCGGAGACCGGCGTCAGGTTCCACTGCACCGAGACCAGCATGATCAGCATCATGCCCCACCAGAAGATAGGCATGGAGTAGCCGGTCAGTGCCAGGCCAACGGCGGTGTGGTCGAAAATAGAGCCACGCTTAACGGCAGCCAGCACGCCGACGGGAATCCCCACCGCGGTCGCGAAGATCATGGCGCAGATGCCGAGTTCCAGCGTCGCCTGGAAACGCGGCACGAACTCGTCCCACACCGGAAGACGGCTTTTCAGTGAAATCCCTAAATCGCCGTGTAATACGCCCCAGATGTAGTGGAGGTACTGCTGCCACATCGGCTTATCAAGGCCGAGTTCAGCCAGCAGTTGCGCATGACGTTCAGGGGAGATACCACGCTCGCCCGCCATAATCATCACCGGATCACCCGGGATCATATGGACGAAGGCAAAAGTGAGAAGGGTGATACCGATAAACGTCGGGATAACCAGTCCCAGACGTCGGAGGATGAACTGCAACATAACCCGGATTCTCTCTGATGACGCACGCTCAGTAGCGTGACGTCTGTATTGCTCACAAATGTAAATTCCCTCTCCCTTCGGGAGAGGGTTAGGGTGAGGGGATGCATGCACGCCCCTCACCCCTGCCCTCTCCCACAGGGAGAGGGAGAACACCCTACTTATTATTCAACAGACACGTTTTCGAAGTGGTGTTTGCCCAGTGGATCGACCACGTAGCCCTTCACTTCTTTACGCACTGGCTCGTACACGGTGGAGTGAGCAACAATCAGCGCCGGAGCCTGATCGTGCATGACAACCTGCGCTTGCTTGTACAGTTCGATACGTTTGTTGTGATCATCGGTCGCACGCGCCGGCTGGATCAGGTCTTCAAACGGCTTGTAGCACCAGCGAGAGTAGTTGGAACCGTCTTTCGCTGCCGCACAGCTGAACAGGGTCGCGAAGAAGTTGTCCGGATCCCCGTTGTCGCCGGTCCAGCCCATCATGACCGCCTGGTGTTCGCCCGCTTTGGCGCGTTTCAGGTACTCGCCCCACTCGTAGGTCACAATTTTGGCCTGTACGCCTATCTTCGCCCAGTCAGCCTGAACCATTTCCGCCATACGACGTGCGTTCGGGTTGTAAGGACGCTGTACCGGCATCGCCCACAGCTCAACGGTGAAACCTTTATCCTGGCCCGCTTCTTTCAGCAGCGCTTTCGCTTTCTCAGGATCGTAGGTGTAGTCCTTAATGTCGTCGTTATAGCCCCACATGGTTGGTGGGATCAGGTTCTTGGCCGCAACGCCAGCGCCCTGGTAAACGGCTTTGATGATCGCTTCTTTGTTCACCGCGTAGGTCAGCGCCTGACGCACTTTCACGTCATCGAACGGTTTCTTCTCGGTGTTGAAGGAGAGATACCCCACGTTCAGGCCCGCCTGCTCCATCAGGTTGATATTTTTGTCCTGCTTCATGCGCGCGATGTCAGCCGGGTTTGGATACGGCATCACCTGACATTCGTTTTTCTGCAATTTTGCGTAACGCACGGATGCGTCAGGCGTGATGGAGAAGACCAGACGGTCGATCTGCGGCTTGGTGCCCCAGTAGCCCGGGAAGGCTTTATACAGAATACGGGAATCTTTCTGGTACTGAAGCAGCTGGAACGGGCCGGTACCGATTGGGTTCAGGTCCACTTTTTCCGGCGTGCCGGCTTTCAGCATGTTGTCCGCGTACTCTTTAGAGAGAATAGAGGCGAAGTCCATCGCCAGGTCAGCGAGGAATGGCGCTTCCGGACGCGTCAGCACGAACTGAACGGTTTTATCGTCCACTTTTTTCACTTCAGCAATCAGGTCTGGCAGACCCATCCCTTCGAAGTATTCATAGCTGCCGCCAGACACTTTATGGTACGGGTTCTGGGCATTTTTTTGACGGTCGAAGGAGAACACTACGTCGTCGGCGTTAAAGTCGCGCGTAGGTTTGAATTCTTTGCTGTCCTGCCACTTCACGCCCTGACGCAAGTGGAAGGTATAGGTTTTACCGTCTTCGCTGATATCCCACTTTTCAGCCAGGCCAGGAATCACTTCCGTGGTACCGGTTTTAAATTCAACCAGACGGTTATAGATCGGTACAGAGCTTGCGTCGTAAGTCGTACCAGAGGTAAAGAGCTGTGGGTTAAAGCCTTCCGGAGAGCCTTCAGAACAGTAAACCAGGGTTTTTGCCTGTACGCTTGCTGCGACGGTCATGGCCACCAGGCTCAGACCAAGCTTCAGCATCCCTGACTTCTTCAAGGAAATACTCATTATTGTGCTCCAATGTGATGTTTTGCTTTGTTGTGTTACGCCGCCTGACCTTTATTTATTTTTTACCCGGTCCGGTCGGTGATGCCCGAGGGCGTTAAAAGGGATAGAGAATCCTTTCAGAAGAGCGTTTGAGTTGCAGCGCAGATCCTCCCTGAAATGCCCCTCGTGCCCTACAATCTGTCAACAGAATGTGAAAACGTCAATACAGGTGGCGGGGATTTACGTGGAGTGTGAGAAACCGCAAACAAAGATTAAAAAAACTCTGAATGCCAGTTTTCAGCAGAGAAATTTATGCTACTCGCCATGTTGCAGCACAAACCCCTCCCTATTTCGCAACACCCAGTGATTAAGTTTTATTCAGAATGGGTAAATTTTCTTACAGAATGGTGATTATCTGAGCACTAAATACCGCGAACGTTAAAACGCACAGCGAAAAATGCTGAGGTTATCCATAAGCAACGCGAAAAAAGATCAAACTATATATAAAAAAATACAATGGATTATGTCACAAAACCGCAAGCAGGCAGGGGGAAGCAGGGCTAAGGGGTATTTTGAGGACTCGGGTGGGGTAACGCGTTAATGCAAAAAGGGCTAACCTTGCGGTTAGCCCTTTTTAGAATGTGGTCGGCGAGAGAGGATTCGAACCTCCGACCCACTGGTCCCAAACCAGTTGCGCTACCAAGCTGCGCTACTCGCCGAATGCGGAGCGCATCTTACTGCTGAGGTGCGCCCTCGTCAATCCCTTATTTTCAAAAAGCCATTCAACTGGCGATATTCTCGCCAGACCAGCTACTGCGCGGCTTTTGTGGTGTTATCAGGGAGTTTACACCAGTTGTTGTTTTCGTTAATCCCACCGTTCGGTGAGGTATAGCCGAGACAGCCCATAATAGTGTCGTACAGCTCAACGTGACGGCGCGGTACCTTAATCTCTGCCTGCTGTTTCAGGTGGGCAAACATTTTGGCTTTGTCCGGGTTTTCCAGATACTTGTCCGACATCCACATGATCATCGGCACGCGGAACTGCTCTGGTGGCGCCAGCTTACGCGGCGTACCGTGTAAATGCTCTTTCTCGTTGATGGACTCGCCGTGGTCGGCCGCGTAGATCACAATCGCTTTCTTATCGCGAAGCTGGTCAATCACCCGGCTGAGGAAGGTATCCACATACAGAATCGAGTTATCATAGGCATTGATCAACTCCTGCTTGCTACAGTTCTTGTTAATGCCGACGCACTCAGGCGTCCATTTGGCGAAATCGCGCGTGTAACGCTGATAGTAGCTGTAGTGTGACCCTTTGGTATGCAGAACAATAAGGTGCTTACCCTGCGGATGGTTTTTCAGCGACTGTTCCATCTCAGAGAGCAGCAGCATGTCATCAACGTTCTTTCCGCGGTTACGCGGCTCGGCGCCAATCTGCTCGCGGTAGGCGATGTTATCCGCCATGGTGTTGGTGTAGAACCACATCTCACTTTGCATGGCGAACAGATCGGAGCTAAATCCAAGCTGCTTCAGAACAGCAAATACGTTTTGCTCTTTGAGAGTGCGCTGAGGGTTATCACTCGCACCGCCCTCGCGAACAAACATACAGCGCAACGAGAGCTTCGTGGCGGTATCGCAGGAGTAGCCGCGGTATGCCACCAGATTCTTTTCCTGCGCCAGTTTCGGGGTGGTATCGCGGTCATAACCGAGAATACCCATATGATCCCAGCGCGTCGTTTCGCCGATAACGAAGACCACGTAAGTATCATCCAGCCCGTCAGCCGGAGCCTGGTAGGTGAACTTTTTGGTTGGGTTAATCAGCGATTTCACATCGCTGGATTCGTCCGCCTGAGCCCAGGCATAAAGACCTAACGCCGACAGCCAATTAGACGGCAGGTACGAGTTAGCCACCACGCCGCCGTAGCTTGGCATATCCACGCCTGTCGCTTTTTCGATCCGTTTTTGCTGCTTTTCCATCAGGCGAATAGGCGCCCATACCAGCAGACCCGCCAGAAGAACGACGGCGACGTTGCGGATGCGCTGTCCCCGGGTACGCAACTGGCGTAACAGGGTGTAGCGACAGGTGTTACTCCAGATAAAGAAGAGCGGGATCAGGCAGGTCAGAATCGTCCACAGGATGAACCCTTGACCCACCACCTCTTTCGAGAGGTCGATGTCCGTGGTCATCACCGAGGCCACAATACCGTAGCCAATGACTACGTTCATGAATGTCATGTAATAGCTTGCGGCGGCGGAGATAATCACCACCAGCGAGGCCAGAATTTGCCATGTACGACGGCCAAAGAGAGAGAGCAGGCGTAACAGGAAGAAGGTCGCCAGAATTGAGCCAAACACTTCAATCGCGGCAAAAATTCCATTTCTTACAGTGAGGTGTTCGAAATAACCTTCCACTCGTCTGAACAGCACCGCGCCATTCAGAAACAAACCGATATAGACAGCCAGCATCAGACACAATCTTTGCTGGGTAAGAGACCTAATATATTTCATGCAAACAACCCTGGGGGAAGGGGTATAAAAACCCGCCGAATCTCAGTGAGAAAGCTGACAGAGTAAGTAGATGCGAGAGAAACCGTTATCAGAAACGTCTACAAGCGCGATAAGTAGACCACAGCAGGGAAGAAAAGTGGCAGCAGAGAATGTGAATCGATGAAGATTTTTACAAAATAGCAAGTCCGGAAGCGATTTAGAAATAAATAAAAGAGGCCCTGCGGCCTCTTTTCATCGCATCATACATGCGCTTCTTTATACAGTTCGCGCTGCGGCTGACGGATCGTGGTGGACAGCGCCAGCGAAATAATCAGCAAAGCGAATATCACGCAGAAGGTCACGTAGAAGCCGCCAAACAGCGAGGCAATCAGTGAACCGCAAATACTGCCGATACCGAAGCCGAGATAAATGACGCCGTAGTTTTTCGCCAGGTTGTTCAGGCCGAAGAACTCGCTCACCAGTGACGGGAAGACGGTAATAGTGCCGCCAAAGTTAAAGGCTACGCAGGCAATTGCTGCAAAGAATGTCGCCTCGTTCAGCGGAGCGAACAGCAGAGCTGCCATACCCACCAGGGAGATGACCTGCCCCAGCGTAATCACACGGATACGGGCGATTTTGTCAGACAGGATACCCAGTACCAGACGACCCGAGAGGTTAGCGATGGAGATGACCGTTACCGCGTTCGCCGCCGTCGCCGCGTCCAGTTTTACCATCCCCTGCGCGATATCTTTCGCCACACCGATGACATACAGACCGCTCATGCAGGCCGTCAGGAACATCACCGCCAGCATCCAGTACTGCGGCTTACGCATGGACTGAGCGAGGGTGAAATCGTTCTCCACCACGCCGTTAACGGTTTTCACTTCCTGCTGCGGCGCATCTTTCATCAGCGTGGCGCCGAAGAGGATCATTACCAGCACAATCACGCCCCAGATCATAAAGGTTTTCTCAAGCCCCACCGAGGCCAGCAGATGGGAGTCAATGAATTTGAACCCCAGGCTGCCCAGGCCATATGAACCAATGGCAAACGCGGAGATAAGCCCTTTACGCTCCGGGAACCACTTCACGCAGTTAGACAGCGTCAGCAGATAACCTGCGCCGTCCGCCAGACCCACCAGCACCCCGGCGCTTAGCCACAGCATCATCAGGTTGTTTGAATGTGCCGTCAGGAAGAAGCCCACGCCCAGCAGGATCCCGGAGGCCATGGTTACGCGCTTCACGCCGAAGCGCTCCTGAAGTTTGCCCGCCACGGAAGAGGAAATCGCTAATCCAAGGCTCAGCAAGCCGAAGGAGAATGCCACCTGGCTTATCGGTGCGCCGAGCTTATCGGACAGGGCGCTGTTAAACAGGCTCCAGGTATAGACCGAGCCCAGTGCGAACTGGGTAACGATGGTGCCGAAAAGCGTCAGCCAACGCGTGCGGTTATAAGTTGATGTGTTCATGGCAGTGTCCTGCAAGAAAAATTAAGGAAGTTCGCTGAGGACACGATAAACAAAACCCCAAAACGCCAGGGGTAAAACGGCATGAAATGCAGGAGATACGGAATGAAATGCCTGGAAGCGGGAATGAATGACCTTGCCGGAAAAGAAAACGCTTAAAGGTGAGTGACCACTATCACCACAGCCCGCGCCGTTATTGTATTAAATATGTTACCGCAGCGTTTAAAAAAGTAACAACCCTAAAATTTGGCGCTTAAGCCCAGGGTGTACAAATATTCTTCCTCCGACTGCTGGTTGTAGCTGATCTTCGCCCAGGGATGTAAATCACCATACTGCGTATCAACGCGCCACCCCAACGAGTTCACGCTGGCATGCCAGAGGGGATCGGTAAGCGGCTGCGTGGTAGTTACCTCACCAAATGCATTCACCGTTGCAGGGGGAGCGCCATCAGTGCGCCACGCCATGACGGGGCCGGTGGTAAAATGTCCCGCCACGGGAAAATTCCAGCCAACGCTCAGAACGGTTTCCGCATCTGAACCGGATGGGTCGTTCAGGGCAAAGCCCGCAGCATTCTGCGAATGGTTGATACGCTCCGCGAGAATATCTTCATAACGAGGTTGGTGATCGGCGTCCCATGTATAGCGTTCCGTCGTATTACTTTGTGCATCTGAAACGATATATTCCTGTTGCCACGCAAAAGCGGTGTTACATATAAGCAGGCAGGCTGAGACACCCACCAGGCCAGAAGCAGCATGGCGACCACTGATTTTTTTTAACATCATCAAAGCGACTCCAGAAAGAGCCGAGTTCGGCGATATATGTCATTGTTCGAAGAGGTATTAGGGCGTATAGCCCTGTATTAACTATTGTCTCTTTAGCAAACACGTCAAGCCGGGCAGATTGAAATTTTTGCGTTTACCGTATCAGGAAGGGAGATGACCTATGCAACGTTGCGGCTGGGTAAGCCAGGATCAGCTTTATATCGATTATCACGACAAGGAATGGGGCGTGCCGGAAACCGACGGTAAAAAACTGTTTGAAATGATTTGCCTTGAAGGCCAGCAGGCCGGGCTGTCGTGGATCACCGTTCTGAAAAAGCGTGAGAACTATCGCAAGGCCTTCCACCATTTCGATCCGGTTGCGGTGGCCGCCATGACCGACGAAGACGTGGAAAGGCTGGTTCTGGATACCGGTATCATCCGCCATCGCGGTAAAATTCAGGCCATTATTGGTAACGCGCGTGCTTATCTGGCGATGGAGCAAAACGGCGAACCCTTCTCAGCTTTTGTCTGGTCGTTTGTGGATAACGAGCCGAAGGTGACGCAGGCCGCCACGCTTGCAGAGATCCCAACGTCGACCCCCGCCTCAGATGCCCTGTCAAAAGCACTGAAAAAACGCGGCTTTAAGTTTGTGGGCACCACCATCTGTTACTCCTTTATGCAGGCCTGCGGGCTGGTCAATGACCATATTAAGGGCTGCTTCTGCCACCCGGAGGGCCACCATGATCCGCAAATGGCAAAGTGAGGATACCGCTCCGCTTTTGAGTCTGTGGCTGGAGAGCACCACCGAGGCGCATCCGTTTATCGACGCAAGTTACTGGCAAGCGAATGAAGCGGTAGTGCGGGATGATTACCTTCCCGCCGCCGAGACCTGGGTCTGGGAAGAAAACGGTACCCTGTGCGGTTTTATCAGCGTCATGCAGTTCCAGTTCGTGGGGGCGTTGTTTGTCGCCCCGGCGTTCATCGGAAGGGGGATCGGGCGTGCGCTGCTGAACTATGTTCAGCAGCACTACCCATATTTAACCCTGGAGGTGTATCAGAAAAACGTGCGGGCGGTGAATTTCTATCATGCTCAGGGTTTTCGCATCGAAGACAGCGCCTGGCAGGATGATACCCAACACCCGACGTGGATCATGAGCTGGCAGGCGGATCAAATGCCGTAAGGGGAAGCGCCGGCCCCTCATATTTCTCCACCCATGCCAGCGCCGTATTCCCCGCACAGCCGTTCCCCAGCTTCGAGCTGGGGAGATCTTTGGTCAGCACGTTTACGGCGCCGTTCTTACAAATACCGCCCTCGTCCAGCGCCAGATCCGGCCATGCTCCCTGATGAATGCAGAACACGCCTGGGCGGATCCCGTCACTCACCACGGCGCCAGCCAGCACCTGCCCGCGTGCGTTCCAGACGCGAACGAGATCGCCGTCGTTAATCCCCCGCGCCTTTGCATCGTCGCTATTCAGCGCGATCGGCTCACGACCCGCCACCGCATACTGCTCGCGCAGAGCCGAATAGTTGAGCTGGCTGTGCAGACGATGGGCAGGATGGGCAGACAGCAGCTGAAGCTGCCCCGGCTGCGCATTGCCATGCCATTCGTCCGGCTCCAGCCACGCCGGGTGCGGCGGGCAGTCCGCGTAGCCAAAGCTGGCGATGCGCTCGCTGTGGATCACAATCTTCCCGCTTTCGGTTTTTAACGGGTGATTCTCCGGATCGCGACGGAAGTCAGCAAAGCGCACAAACCGCGCGTTCTGCTCGCTTTCCGGCATTTCGAAGAGTTGATTCGCCTCCCAGAACTCAGCAAATGGCGGCAGCGTCACGCCCTGCGCAGCCCCGCGCTGGCAGGCAATCTGGTAAAACGTTTCCAGCCATTGCAGATCCGTTTTACCCTCGGTGAAACGCTCCCGTCCGCCCGCTTCCCATAATTCACTCAGGTCAGCAAAGACGTCAAAATCATCCCGCGCTTCATCCCGGGGAGCCACGACGCGCTTCATCGGCACCATATGCTGGTTGCTGTAATCCCCCGTCATGGTGAGATCGTTACGCTCGAACGAGGTCGTGGCGGGCAAAACGATATCGGCATGTTTCGCTGACGCGGTCCAGAAGCACTCCGAGATCACCACCAGCTCCGGTTTCTGCCAGGCGCGGATCAGGCGGTTGGTATCCTGGTGATGGGTGAAGTTGGCCCCACCCGCCCACCAGACAAACTTAATATCCGGGAAATGGCGATCCTGACCGTTGTGCTGATAAAACCCGCCGGGGTTCTCCAGAGCTTCAACAATGCGTGCCACCGGAATTTTATCCACAGCGTCCACGCCACCCTGCACCGAGCCCTGCATGGACGCCAGCACCGCCGCTTTACGCGTCGGGTTGCCGCCGTTGGCAAAGTGATAGGAAAGGCCAAAACCGCCGCCGGGTGTGCCAATCTGCCCAAGCATCGCGGCGAGCGTCACCAGCATCCAGTGCTTCTGCTCGCCAAACTGCTGGCGCTGCATCCCCCATCCGGACATGAGCATCGTGACATGGCTATGGAATAACGCTGCCAGTTCGCGGATTTTAGCGGCATCAACGCCGCAAATCGCCGCAGCCCACTCTGCGGTTTTGGCGATACCATCGGTTTTGCCCGTCAGATAGTCGGCAAATTTATCGAACCCCGTTGTGCAGCGCGTCAGAAATTCCGTGTCGTGCCAGCCGTTCTCCACCAGGGTGTGGGCGATACCCAGCATCATCGCCACGTCGGTGCCCATATGCGGCGCGATCCACTCGGCGCTGTCGCCGAAGAAATCAAGCGTTTCAGAACGCATCGGATCGATACAGATGATGCGCTTGCCGCTTTTGCGCAGCGCATCAAAGTAGGAAACGCCCTGCTCGTCGGACGCATTCCAGGCAATTTTAAGGGTATTGAGCGGGTTGGCGCTCCACAGCACCACCACCTCTGTATGCTCCAGCACCAGCGGCCAGCTGGTCTGCTGCTGATAAACCTCATTCCCGCCCACGACATACGGCATGATCGCCTGCGCCGCGCCGGTCGAGTAATCACCCAGATGGCCGGTATATCCTCCGGCCAGGCTCATATAGCGTTGCAGCAGGGTTGCGGCCTTATGCAGCACGCCGTTTGAGCGCCAGCCATAGGAGCCGGCAAAAATGGACGACGGGCCATAGCTGTCGCGGATGCGTTTATGCTGCGTATGGATCAGCGCCAGGGCATCGTCCCAGCTCACGCGCACGAACTCATCCTGCCCGCGAATACCTTGCGGTTTATCCGGTGACGCCAGAAAGCCTTTACGCACCATCGGCCAGCGTACGCGGGTTTTGCTATGTACCTGATCGCGAACGACGGTCTGTAAAGAGTTGAGATGGCGCGAAGGCAAAGCCCCGCGAGACGACAGCACGGTGTCGCCATCGGTTTCGACCAGCATCGGCCCCCAGTGGGCGGCGGTCAGAATGGTTTTTGTTGAGGTGCTCAAAGCGTGCGCTCCTGGTTGCGTGCAGGTATGACGGCCTTTCATTGAGGCAGTTTATCGTTTGTGACAAATTTCAGAGTTATACACTGAATTTTCTCCGTATTCGGACGTCATAATCCACTGCCACGTCCGTCGTGGCAAAGAATAAAAAGGATTAAGGAAATAAGATGAAAAAACGCGTACTCGTTATTGCCGCTCTGGTGAGCGGTGCACTGGCTGTTTCAGGCTGCACAACCAACCCTTACACCGGCGAACGCGAAGCGGGTAAATCCGGCATTGGCGCGGGTATTGGTTCCCTGGTGGGCGCTGGCGTTGGCGCACTCTCCTCCTCCAAGAAAGATCGCGGTAAAGGTGCGCTGATTGGCGCAGCGGCAGGCGCAGCCCTGGGCGGCGGCGTGGGTTATTACATGGATGTGCAGGAAGCAAAACTCCGTGACAAAATGAAAGGTACAGGCGTGAGCGTGACGCGCAGCGGTGACAACATCATCCTGAACATGCCAAACAACGTGACCTTTGACAGCAGCAGCGCGACGCTGAAACCCGCAGGCGCGAACACCCTGACCGGCGTGGCCGCGGTGCTGAAAGAGTACAACAAAACTGCCGTGAACGTGATTGGCTACACCGACAGTACCGGCAGCCAGGATCTGAACATGCGTCTGTCGCAGCAGCGTGCCGATTCCGTGGCCAGCTCGCTGATCACCCAGGGCGTAGAAGCGAACCGCATCCGCACCAGCGGCATGGGTCCGGCTAACCCGATCGCCAGCAACAGCACGGCGGAAGGCAAAGCGCAGAACCGCCGCGTTGAGATTACGTTGAGCCCTGTGCAGTAGGTAAAAGCAAAACGGCAACCCCGTTGCCGTTTTTAGTGTTTGCGCCCTCTCCCGTGGGAGAGGGTTGGGGTGAGGGCATCAGGCCGCCACCCGGCAAATTGCTTGATTCGTCAGATTTTCCCGCTAAGGTATTCTCACTAATTTCAGGGAAATCAGCGATGAGCAAACCAACCCGGGCCACCATCAGCGACGTGGCGAAAGCCGCCAAAACCGGTAAAACCAGCATTTCACGCTACCTCAACGGCGAGAAACACCTGCTTTCCGATGCGCTGCTGGCGCGAATTGAACAGGCCATTGCCGATCTCGACTACCGTCCCAGCCTGATGGCGCGCGGCCTCAAGCGGGGTCGTACCCGTCTGATTGGCCTCATCATCGCCGATATCACCAACCCTTACTCCGTTAACGTCCTCAGCGGCATTGAGGCGGCGTGCCGTGAGAAAGGCTTTACCCCGCTGGTCTGTAACACCAATAACGAAGTTGATCAGGAGTTGCACTACCTCGATCTGCTGCGCAGCTATCAGGTGGAAGGGATCGTGGTCAATGCCGTCGGGATGCGCGAAGAGGGACTGAATCGCCTGCAACAATCGTCGCTGCCGATGGTGCTTATTGACCGCAAAATCCCGGAATTTGCCTGCGATGTGGTCGGGCTGGATAACACCCAGGCGGCCACCACTGCTACCGAACATCTGATTGAACAGGGTTTCGAAGCCATTTTGTTCCTGAGCGAACCGCTGGGTATGGTTAACACCCGCCGCGACCGCCTGGCTGCATTTCGTGCCACGCTGGCGCGTTATCCCGGTGTGATCGCCGAAAATGCCGAAATCTCTCTCCATGAAGCCGGTCAGCTGGATAATACCCTGCGCCAGTTCCATACCCGCCATCGGGGTATGCGCAAAGCGGTGATCTCCGCGAACGGGGCGCTGACGCTTCAGGTTGCCCGCTCGCTTAAACGCATTGGCCTGCACTGGGGCAGCGACATCGGCTTACTCGGCTTTGATGAACTGGAGTGGGCTGAACTTGCTGGCGTAGGCATTACCACCCTCAAACAACCCACCTGGCAGAT
Source organism: Enterobacter cloacae complex sp. XAL002 (assembly GCF_049236805.1). Lineage (NCBI taxonomy): Bacteria > Pseudomonadati > Pseudomonadota > Gammaproteobacteria > Enterobacterales > Enterobacteriaceae > Enterobacter > Enterobacter cloacae complex sp. XAL002. Next base: position 270,260 of record NZ_JBMKJN010000003.1, on the reverse strand, counting down.
CGGCTATGCCGCGGTTGAACAATTGGTTCGCCGCATTGAAGGCACCCGCGACGCCGTACGCGAGCAGGTTTTTTCTGGCGAGCTGATCGTTCGCGGCTCTACTACCCGTTAATTTCCCCTTCGTGACAGCGATCATAAATTCAGCATCCCGATCTTTTCTTTGGAACCGGTTCCATCTAGCGTAATACTATCGATTACGCCCTGGAGTCAGGAAATGAGCAGGAAAATTATGGTGGTCACCGCCGCGTATGGCGCGGATCAGGTGCGACAAGCAGGCGGTCAACGGGCGATGCTTCCCGTTATTGCCGGCGCAGGGGCTGATGGCGTTGAAATCCGCCGCGAGCTCTTCAGCAGCGACGAGTTAATGGCCCTGCCTGCGCTCGGCGAGTCCATTGAACTGCTGGGTTTACTGGCGTGCTACTCCGCCCCGGCCCCCCTGTTTATGCCCGATGGAACCCTCAACCCGGATCTTCCGCGCTACCTTAGCGAAGCCAGCACCCTGAACGCGCTGTGGCTTAAAGTCTCGCTGGGCCATTTCAGCGACAAACAACCGCTTGAAGCCCTGCGCGTACTGCTGGATGAAAGCGGCATGACGCTGGTGGTGGAAAACGACCAGACCGACTGCGGTCAGCTCGCTCCGATGCAGCGCTTCAAAGCCGCCTGCCGGGTAATGGCGCTGCCGGTCACGCTGACGTTCGATATGGGCAACTGGCTGTGGGTTGGCGACTCCCCGGAAGAGGCTGCACGTCAGTTGGCTCCCGCCGTGAGCTACATTCATGTGAAGGCCGCGATCCCGCATAAGGCGCAATTCCGCGCCGTCGCGCCGGATCAGACCGATTCTCGCTGGCGGGATCTGCTTAATCAACTCCCTGCCGATGCGCCACGCGGTATCGAATTTCCGCTGGAAGGGACGGATCTCACCGCCGTCACCCGCCATTACGTCAACCTGCTGCGCGAGGAGTAAACCATGCACAAGACGCTGGATGTCATCACCATCGGCGAGGCCATGGCGATGTTTGTCGCCACCGAAACAGGCGAGCTGAGCGCAGTGGAGCACTTTATCAAACGCGTTGCAGGTGCTGAGCTGAATGTTGCTACCGGCCTTGCGCGGCTGGGGCTGAATGTTGGCTGGGTAAGCCGCGTGGGAAATGACAGCTTTGGCCATTTCGTACTCGACTCGCTGAAAAAAGAGGGCATTGATGCCGCAGGCGTGACCCTCGACGGACGCTTCCCGACGGGCTTTCAGCTGAAATCTAAAGTTGAAAATGGAACCGATCCCATCGTGGAGTATTTCCGTAAAGGCTCAGCGGCAAGCCATCTCTCCGTGGATGATTATCACGCCGCGTATTTCTCCTCTGCGCGCCACCTGCACCTGAGCGGCGTGGCGGCGGCGCTCTCGGCCAGTTCGTACGATTTACTCGATCATGCCGCTTCGGCAATGAAAGCGCAGGGCAAAACAATCTCCTTTGATCCAAACCTGCGTCCGGTGCTGTGGAAAAGCGAAGCGGAGATGGTTGAGAAACTCAACCGACTGGCGTTTCAGGCGGACTGGGTACTGCCGGGGGTAAAAGAGGGAATGATCCTCACTGGCGAGAGCACGCCGGAAGGCATTGCTGATTTTTACCTCAACAAAGGAGTAAAAGCCGTGGTGCTGAAAACCGGTGCTGACGGTGCATGGTTCAAAACTGCCGACGGCGAGCAAGGCGCCGTCGCTGCGGTAAAAGTCGATAACGTGGTCGATACCGTGGGTGCGGGCGATGGGTTTGCCGTCGGGATCATCAGCGCCCTGCTGGAGGGCAAACCGCTGTCGCAGGCCGTGGCGCGAGGCAACAAAATTGGTTCGCTGGCGATTCGGGTGCAGGGCGACAGCGAAGGATTACCAACACGAGCAGAGCTCGGAGTCTGAATCCCCTCTCCCTGCGGGAGAGGGCCAGGGTGAGGGCAGCAATCCGCACCAGATAATTAAGCCACCGTGTACCCTACAGACAACGGCGGCAACAACCTCAACAACAGAGGCAAGCCTATGAACAGTTCGACCAATGCAGTAAAACGCTGGTGGTACATCATGCCAATCGTGTTTATCACGTACAGCCTGGCGTACCTGGATCGTGCCAACTTCAGTTTTGCATCCGCCGCCGGGATCAACGAAGACCTCGGGATCACCAAAGGGGTCTCCTCCCTGCTGGGCGCCCTCTTCTTCCTGGGTTATTTCTTCTTCCAGATCCCCGGCGCGATTTACGCTGAACGCCGCAGCGTGCGAAAGCTCATTTTCATCTGCCTGATCTTATGGGGTGCATGTGCATCGCTGACTGGCGTGGTGAATAATATTCCTGCTCTGGCGGCTATTCGCTTTATTCTCGGCGTGGTTGAGGCGGCCGTCATGCCAGCAATGCTGATTTACATCAGCAACTGGTTCACAAAATCTGAGCGTTCACGTGCCAATACGTTCCTGATACTCGGTAACCCGGTCACCGTGCTGTGGATGTCGGTGGTTTCCGGCTATCTGATCCAGTCCTTCGGCTGGCGCGAGATGTTCATCATCGAAGGGGTTCCCGCGATTATCTGGGCCTTCTGCTGGTGGGTGCTGGTGAAAGATAAGCCAGCCCAGGCAAAATGGCTTTCTGAAGACGAAAAAGCCGCACTCCAGGCGCAGCTGGATAAAGAGCAGCAGGGGCTGAAAGCGGTGCGTAACTACGGCGAAGCCTTCCGCTCCCGGAACGTTATTCTGCTATGCGCACAGTATTTTACCTGGAGTATTGGCGTGTACGGCTTTGTTCTGTGGTTGCCGTCGATTATCCGCAGCGGCGGTGAAAACCTTGGCATGGTGGAAGTGGGCTGGCTGTCATCAGTGCCTTACCTGGCTGCAACCATCGCGATGATTATCGTCTCCTGGGCATCGGACAAGCTGCAAAACCGTAAGCTGTTCGTCTGGCCACTCCTGCTGATCGCTGCTTTTGCCTTCATTGGTTCCTGGGCCGTAGGCGCGAACCACTTCTGGGCCTCGTATACGCTGCTGGTGATTGCGGGTGCGGCCATGTATGCCCCGTATGGTCCGTTCTTTGCCATCATCCCGGAAATGCTGCCGCGTAACGTCGCAGGGGGCGCGATGGCGCTGATCAACAGTATGGGTGCGCTGGGTTCGTTCTTTGGCTCGTGGTTTGTGGGCTATCTGAACGGCGCCACCGGCAGCCCTTCAGCTTCTTACATCTTTATGGGGGTGGCGCTTTTTGCCTCGGTATGGCTTACTCTGATCGTTAAGCCTGCTAATAATCAACAGCTACCCGTCGGCGCACGCCACGCCTGAATCCTTTTAAATCAACGGAGATTAGCATGAAGCCGTCCGTCATTTTGTACAAAGCACTGCCTGAAGATCTGCAAAAACGCCTGGAGGAACACTTTACCGTTACCCGGGTAAAGAACCTCAGCCCGCAAACCGTGGCACAGCACGCCGACGCGTTTGCCTGCGCCGAGGGCCTGCTGGGTTCAAGCGAAAAGGTGGATGCAGCGCTGCTGGAGAAAATGCCGAAGCTTCGTGCAACCTCAACCGTTTCTGTGGGCTACGACAATTTCGACGTGGATGCGCTTAACGCGCGCAACATCCTGCTGATGCACACGCCACATGCTCTGACGGAAACCGTCGCCGACACGCTGATGGCGCTGGTGCTCAGCACTGCTCGTCGCGTGGTGGAGGTGGCTGAGCGCGTGAAAGCGGGCGAATGGACGAAAAGCATTGGCCCGGACTGGTTCGGCGTGGACGTACATGGCAAAACGCTGGGGATTGTTGGGATGGGCCGTATCGGTCTGGCGCTGGCACAGCGCGCCCATTTCGGCTTCAACATGCCCATTCTGTATAATGCACGCCGTCATCACGCTGAAGCTGAAGAACGTTTCAACGCCCGTTACTGCGAGCTTGATACGTTGTTGCAGGAAGCCGACTTTGTCTGCCTGATCCTGCCGCTGACGGATGAAACGCGTCATCTCATCGGCAGGGCGGCGTTTGAAAAGATGAAGAAATCGGCCATTTTCATCAACGCGGGTCGTGGTCCGGTGGTCGATGAGAAGGCGCTGATTGAGGCACTGCAAAACGGTGAGATCCACGCCGCCGGTCTGGACGTGTTTGAACAGGAGCCACTGCCGGTGGATTCTCCGCTACTGAACATGCCAAACGTCGTCGCCCTGCCCCACATCGGCTCTGCAACTCATGAAACACGCTACAACATGGCGGCGACCGCCGTGGATAACCTGATTGCCGCGCTCGGCGGTAAAGTGGATAAGAACTGCGTTAACCCGCAGATACAACAGTAGAAACGAAAAAACCCGCCTTCTGGCGGGTTTTTGAATTTTGTGCTACTGGGTTGGAAGCTTACAGGCTTACAACGTTACCAGCTGCTGGGCCTTTAGCGCCGCTTTCGATGGTGAAGGAAACTTTCTGACCTTCATCCAGAGATTTGTAGCCATCGTTCTGGATAGCAGAGAAGTGTACGAACACGTCTTTAGAGCCATCGTCAGGAGTGATGAAGCCGAAACCTTTATCAGCGTTGAACCATTTTACCAGACCAGTCATTTTAGCAGACATAGAAATTACCTTATTAACAAATATATTGTGCCTTCCGGCTTGATGGATTGCGTTACAGATTTTTAAGCGATGAAGGAAGGGTCACTACGAAGGGTATCTATGGATAACAATCTGGACTGCTTTACTAAACTGCTTTAGGTCTGTGTAACAAACCGACGAAGATAGTTATACCGATATGGTAGAAGAATGACAAGCGTTATTTTCATCATGCATAAAAAAACCCCGCCGAAGCGGGGGTTTTTCTTATTCCGTTGCAGCGACCGCTGCGCTCCAGGCCTGGCTAAAGGCCTGATGCTGGGACGCCAGCGGCCCTATCAGCGTATTGTACTGACTCGCCTGCTGGGAGGTCGGGAACTGGATACCGTTAGAGACGAAGCTCACCTGCGTACCCTGCTCATTAATAAAGTCACCCACCTGAACCAGCTGCTGAGTAAAGACTTGCGCCGCCGGGATCAGTGGTTGCAAGGCGTTTGACGGCTTGGTCACGACTTTCTCATACACCTGGTCATAAACCGTCTTGAGATCCTCGTCCTGCTTCAACGCGGAGCGCGACGCATCAGCCTGCATTTTGGCATTTTGCAACTGCTGGCTCAGCACCCCAAGGGCGCCGTTGGACTGGCGCAGCGGTTCGCGCTGGGTCATATAATCCTGTGGAACGCGAATGGCATTGACGCTATCCACGACCGGGCGAATGCCCGAATCCATCGCCTGGCTTACCTGCTGTGAATAGCCATACAGAATGGCGTAATCCGACACGAATGGACCAAACTGTTTTTTCTGATCCGCAGTCAGCGTTGGTAAACGCTCGCCGCTACGCATCACTGTATTCTGTAGAAAATCGATAAACGCTTTGCGCTGATCGCCTTCTTTATCGAAACACCCACTCAGGCTAACAACCATCAACAACGCCGCAATAGGCGCAAACCAGCGAGAGCAGGACTTTCCTGTCGCCATTTTATTACTCCTTTCACCCAAAAAGCGCACACCGGCACACGCGTGCCCAACGCTGACAAGGATAGTCCAGGTCAGCCTTGCAAGATAGAGTTTTCATGCAAAACGGGTATTGCCGTTTTTGTACTGACTATTTACAAAAAAATACCTGTGCATCCCTACATATGATTAATCAGGTAATTAGCATAACTATCCATATAGCTGAAACGGGTAAAGCGATCGTTATCGCACAATTAATCACAACCGTGACGATCCTGTGTTTGGTTTAGGGACTATTCTTAACATGCTCTCTGATGTTCATGATCCCGATGTGTGATTTATGAGGAGTTCTCAATGGAATTAAAAGATCCTGAGTTTGAGCTGCTGAGCAGCCTGGAACAGATTATTTTTAAAGATGTACCGCCGACGGTTACCCTGAATCAAAAGTCCAATCCTTTTAGTGAATTTGAGCGTTTACGCAAAGGGTCGGGCCTGAAAACAGATGAATTCGCAAGAGCGATGGGTGTCAGCGTAGCGATGGTGCTGGAGTGGGAGTCAAAGCGTGAAAAACCTACCCCAGCCGAGCTAAAGCTGATGCGCCTGATCCAGGCAAACCCTGACCTTCGCAAGCAGTTAGCCTGATAAAGTTTGTTTGCCCCCGCCCTTGCGGGGGCTTGTGTTTAGAGGCTTTCACATCGCCATCCCGACTCTTCCCACACCAGCTCATGCGTCAGCTTTAATCCTGCTAAAAACGCTTCATCGTGCGACACCACCAGCAGCGCGCCGGGATAATCGGCCAGGGCCGCTTCAATGGCCTGAACGGAAGCCAGATCGAGGTGGTTGGTCGGCTCATCCAGAAGCAACAGCTGCGTTGCCGCTTCACGCCACAATACGCAGGCCAGCGCGGCCTTCAGGCGCTCGCCGCCGCTTAGATCGGCCAGTGGAAGTGTCACTTTCTCCGCGCCCAGCTGAAGCTGCGCTAAACGGGTACGCAGCGCCCCCTCTTCGAGCGGTGTATTGCCCAGGCTAAGGTGTGTCATCACCGACTGCGACAGATCCAGCCGGGAAAGATGCTGATCGAGATAAGCACATCTGACGGAGACCTTACAGGTTCCCGTAACAGGGGCGGTTTCGCCCAACATCACTTTCAACAGCGTGGATTTCCCACAGCCGTTCGGCCCGCGTAGCGCCACGCGCATCGGGCCATCCATTCGCCAGTTTATCGGGGAGACAGGCACGTGCGGAAGCACCAGTTCTTCCAGCACCAGCACCTGTTTTCCTTCCGGGATTTCACTGCCCGGCAGGGTAAACATCACCGCGTTATCCTCTTCAACCCGCTTGCGTGCCTGGTTAACCGCAGCGTTCAGGGCATGATTTTGATCGCTATGCTGTTTTTTCCAGGAACCAATCCGCTCTTTCGCCGCCCCTTTGTATTTGACCCGTTCAAACGAGGCGATGTTAAGGCTGTCGACCGTGCGAAGCGTTTTGGCCGAACGCCGCTGGCTGTCGTCATGCTCTTTATGCATACGGGCGCGGGTACGCTTGCGTTCGGTGGCAGCATGCTCCAGCGCGGCGCGGGCAGCCAGTTGCTCAGCATTACGCTGGGTTCGATAGTCAGCATAATTTCCGCCGTAGCTGCGCAAGCCCAACGCGCTCAGTTCAAGGATACGCGGTACCTGGGCCAGCAACTCACGGTCGTGAGAGGCCACCAGCACCCCGCCCTGATACCGGGAAAGCTGCTCGTAGAACCACACGCGGCCTTGCCTGTCGAGGTGGTTGGTCGGTTCGTCCAGCAGCAGGTAATCAGCATCCGCGGTGAATGCGCCGCACAGCAAGGCACGAATGCGCTCGCCGCCGCTTAGCTCTGCCGCGCGTTTGTTCGGCTCAAAAGAGGGAAGTTTTGCAGCGATAAAAGCCTGGCTTAGCCGTTCAGCCAGATCCCAGTAACCATCGAGCGTGTCGAGATCGTCGGGTTCATAATGACCGCCGTCGATGCGCGTGCGCGCCGCAAAGATCGCGTCGTAACCAAGCATTCCGGCAAGAGTCGTATCCGCAGAAATATCCTGCTGCTGCGCCACATAGACGTGTGTACCAAAGCGCTCAATGTGACCGCTGGCGGGTTCATCAACCCCTGCCAGCAGACGCAGAAGGCGTGTTTTACCGCTGCCGTTGCGGCCAACCAGCGCACACACTGACGCATCCAGAGAAAGATTCAGTGGACCAAAAAGGATATCGCCCGTCGCAAACTGACAGGTGACCTGATGCAAAATAAAAGAGGGGGATTGCGCAAAATGAGCCATAAGCACTCCTGAATGAAATCAAAACATCCCCTGCCGACGCGATGCGTTGAGCAAGGATCGAAATTCATCAGTCGTGTTTGTTCATTTTTGGGGGGCGCTCCTGAGGGCGAAATTTAACGGGAACAAGAATAACGGCAATGCGCCGCCCATTTCAAGGTTAAATTTTCACCAGCGCTATTGCCCGAGCGTAAAAAACCCGCCGAAGCGGGTCTCACAATCAGATAAACGCAAACGCATCGCCAAACAGACGATCTTCCCGCGCGTCACGCTCATTGCAGAACAGGTCGCGGGCAATTTTCGCCATTTCAAAGCGACCGGCAATGTAGATATCGTGCCCGGCCAGCGTTCCGTGATCCTGCAATACCGCAGTCAGCACCGTACCGCTGCGCCCGCGCCAGCCCTCTTCCGGCTGCTCGACAACCGGCTCAATGCGCAGGTTTGGATGATTGACGCTCAGCGCTTCCAGCTCAGACAGATCGTAAAGGTGCTTCTCTTCACGGCCGCCCCAGTAGATGGTGATATCGCGATTGGGATTACGCGCCAGCGCCGTCAACAGAATAGAGCGGACATAGGAGAAGCCTGTACCACCGGCAATCAGGATCAGCGGACGGTCTTCGTCTTCACGCAGCCAGGCCTCGCCATGAGGAATATCGACCACGATTTCACGCTCTTTCAGGATGCGATCCATCACGGCCATCGCGTACAGGTTAAGCTCAGACGCACCAATATGCAGCTCAATAAATTCCTTCTCTGCTGGCGTTGAGGCCATAGAGAAAGGACGCTTATCACGCTCGTCCATCACGACCATCAGGTACTGACCGGCACGGAATGAGAATGCCGCTTCAGGAACCAAACGGACGCGATATACGGTGTCGGTAATAGCATCTACCGACGTCACTTTACAGCTTAAGGTTGTCATTCGCTCTCTCTGTCGGGAAGTCTATAGGGCTAAACGGTCTTATTCTGCCTTACCGTTATTCATTATGGCCAGCTCGTCCCAGATCGCGTCAATTCGCGCGGTCACGGCAGGATCTTTTTCGATCGGGCGACCCCATTCACGGTCGGTTTCGCCAGGCCATTTGTTCGTGGCATCCAGTCCCATTTTTGAACCAAGGCCGGAAACCGGCGAGGCAAAGTCCAGATAATCAATCGGCGTGTTTTCCACTAACACCGTATCACGCGCCGGATCCATACGCGTGGTGATGGCCCAGATGACGTCATTCCAGTCGCGGGCATTGACGTCATCATCGCAGACAATCACAAACTTGGTATACATAAACTGGCGCAGGAAAGACCATACGCCCATCATCACGCGCTTAGCGTGACCGGCATACTGCTTCTTCATCGTCACCACCGCCAGGCGATACGAACACCCTTCCGGCGGCAGATAAAAATCAACAATTTCCGGGAACTGCTTTTGCAGGATCGGCACGAACACTTCGTTCAGCGCCACGCCAAGTACCGCCGGTTCATCCGGTGGGCGGCCAGTGTAAGTTGAATGATAAATGGCATCTTCACGCTGGGTAATGTGCGTGACGGTGAATACCGGAAAGTTATCCACTTCGTTGTAATAGCCGGTGTGGTCGCCGTACGGCCCTTCGGGTGCCAGCTCGCCCTGTTCAATGTAACCTTCCAGCACGATCTCTGCGCTGGCTGGCACTTCCAGGTCATTGGAGATGCACTTCACCACTTCGGTTTTGGTGCCGCGCAGCAGCCCTGCAAAGGCATATTCAGACAGCGTATCAGGAACAGGCGTCACCGCGCCCAGAATGGTTGCCGGATCGGCACCCAGCGCGACGGAAACCGGGAAGCGTTCGCCCGGATAGGCCGCGCACCACTCCTGGAAATCCAGCGCGCCACCGCGGTGGGACAACCAGCGCATGATGAGCTTGTTCTTGCCAATCAGCTGCTGGCGATAAATGCCGAGGTTTTGACGCTCTTTATGCGGCCCACGCGTCACGGTGAGGCCCCAGGTAATCAGCGGTGCGGCATCTTCAGGCCAGCACTGCATGATGGGAATTTTGGTCAGATCAACTGCATCGCCTTCCAGCACTTTTTGCTGGCATGGCGCGCCGCGCAGGCGTTTGGTGGGCATATTCAACACCTGCTTAAACTGCGGCAGCTTGTCGAACAGGTCGCGGAACCCTTTTGGCGGCTCCGGCTCTTTCAGAAAGGCCAGCAGTTTGCCCACTTCACGTAACGCCGTGACATCTTCCTGCCCCATGCCCATCGCCACGCGGCGAGGTGTGCCAAACAGGTTGCACAGTACAGGCATAGCGTAGCCTTTTGGGTTTTCAAACAGCAACGCCGGGCCGCCCGCGCGCAGGGTGCGGTCAGCGATTTCTGTCATTTCCAGATACGGATCAACAGGAAGCGTAATGCGTTTGAGTTCGCCCTGCTTTTCCAGCAGCGCCAGGAAGTCGCGTAGATCGTGGTATTTCATGCAGTTAATCATGGCCTCTCTGTAAGCGCTTCATTATACGGCGTAAGACCGCGTGATGCTGTAATTTTGTTAAATTAGCGTGAACTTCCACGACTTACTCTCTTTTTCGCCATTATAATCACCTTAGCGATCCCGCCAGGGTTTTGGTATGCTTGCGCCCCGAACAATGGGAAGAGTGATTATGCAGGCCTGGTATTTACTGTATTGCAAACGCGGGCAACTTCAGCGCGCACAGGAACATCTTGAACGTCAGTCTGTTAACTGCCTGACGCCCGTGATCACGCTTGAAAAAATGCAGCGTGGAAAACGCACGACCGTCAGTGAGCCTCTGTTCCCGAACTATCTGTTCGTTGAGTTCGACCCCGAAGTGATCCACACCACGACGATCAGCGCCACGCGCGGCGTCAGCCATTTTGTGCGTTTTGGCGCCCATCCGGCAAGAGTACCGTCATCGGTTATTCATCAGCTCTCTGTCTACCAGCAGCCTGAAGATATTACCGATCCGGAAACCCCTTATGCCGGGGACAGCGTGGTGATCACCGAAGGCGCTTTTGAAGGGTTACAGGCCATCTTCGCTGAACCAGACGGTGAAGCGCGTTCTATGCTGCTGCTCAACCTGCTGAACAAAGAGGTGTTGCAGAGCGTTAAAAACACCGATTTCCGCAAAGTTTAGAACTGCACGCCGAACAGACGACGCACGTTGTCATCGGTTTGGGCTGCCAGCCACTGCGCATCTTCCCCGCGCCAGTACGCCACTCGCTCAGCAATGTGTCCCAGATAAGCCGGTTCGTTACGTCGTGATGCCGGTTTGGGCTGCATATCCCGGGGCAACAGATACGGCGCATCCGTTTCCAGCAACAAACGATCGGCCGGGATTACGGATAACAGCTCGCGCAGTTCCAGCCCACGACGCTCATCGCACACCCAGCCCGTGATACCCAAGTAAAGCCCGCGGTTCAGGCAATCCAGCGCTTCCTGACGGGAGCCCGTAAAGCAGTGCAACACCGCGCCTGGCAGTTTCTCCAGCCAGGGGTCCAGTAGCGCCAGAAAACGTTCATGCGCATCGCGACAGTGCATAAACACCGGCATCCCCAGCTCTGCAGCCAGCGCGAGCTGGGCGGTAAATGCCTTCTCCTGCTCTTCAGGCGTCGAGAAGTTACGGTTGAAATCAAGCCCGCATTCGCCAATGGCAACCACTTCTGGCGTAGCCGCCAGACGATGAAGCGCCTCAGCGCTTTCATGCGTCCACTGGCTGCTGTCATGAGGATGCACGCCTGCGGTGGACCAGCAGTGTTGATAGCGTTGCGCCAGCTGCCGTGCCTGCTCACTCTCATGCAGATTTGTTCCCGTCAGTAACAGCCCGTTCACGCCGGCGGCAAAGGCGCGCGCCACCACCTCATCGCGGTCTTTCGCAAACTGGGCGCTGGTCAGGTTAAGCCCGATATCAAACATACGTATCCCCATATGACAACCGCCCTGACGGGCGGTTGGTTTTATTCTTTAGTGGTCTCTTCAGACGGCTCGTCTTCTTCGTCCCGGGTACGCCCCTTTCCGACGTAGAAACGAGCGAAGAATACGCCGACTTCAAACAGGCAGTACATGGGTATCGCCAGTAAGGTTTGCGAGAAGACGTCCGGTGGCGTTAACAGCATACCTACGACAAATGCCCCTACCAGGATGTACGGGCGCTTCTTACGCAGATCGTCAGGCGTGGTCACCCCCACCCAGCAGAGCAGGACAATCGCGACGGGCACCTCGAAGGCGACACCAAAGGCCATAAACAGCGCCATAACGAAGCTGAGGTAGCTGGCGATGTCCGTCGACACCTGTACCCCTTCCGGCGCGGTATGCGTCAGGAAGCCGAAGGCCAGCGGGAAGACAACGAAGTAGGCGAACGCCATACCGATATAAAACAGCAGCGAACTGGACACCAGCAGCGGAATAACCAGCTTGCGTTCATGCCTGTACAGCGCGGGTGCCACAAATGCCCAGACCTGATACAAAATGACCGGCGCAGAGGCAATCAACGACACCCAGAAGGTCAGCTTGATCGGGGTAAAGAACGGCGAAGCAACGTCCGTTGCAATCATCGTTGCGCCCAGCGGCATCTGCTTAATCAGCGGTGCGGAAACCACCTGATAGATATCGTTGGCAAAATAGACCAGACATAAAAAAATGAGGAAAACCGCAATAATGCAGTTTAACAGACGCTTACGCAGCTCAATGAGGTGCGTAATCAGCGGTTGAGTATCATCTACTGCCATGTTTACGCTTTATCACTCGACGAGGGGGATGATTCGGAAACGGGCGCGGCGGGTTTTACCTCAGCCGTTTTGACCACGGGCTCTTCCGGCGGCACCTGCTTTTTCACTTCGGGCTTCTGCGGCGATTGCTCTGGAGAAGCAGCCTGATGCTCCGCGCTGGAAGGCGTCACACCCTCGCGCTGCTCTTCGCTGCCCTTCACCACCGGATTATGGATGGTGTTTGCTTCATCACTCGCCTTCTCAGGATCGTTAACGCTGTATGAGCGCTTCATGGATTCAGCCGCTTCGCGCAACTCATCCATGGATGCTTTCAGCTCCGGCGTCAGGTTATCCATGCTCGCCTTTTCAACCTTTTTCAGGCTGTCCTGAAATTCCTGAAGCTTCAGTTCCTGCGCCAGCTCGTTCTGCACGGTCGTTGCCAGCGAACGGAGCGCACGCACCCAGCCCACGACAGTTTTTACCGCAACGGGTAAACGCTGCGGCCCCAGCACAATCAAACCAATCACAAAGACCAGCAGTAACTCACCAAAACCAATGTCGAACACGAATTACACCTGCTCTTTATCGTGACGTTTGGCCTCTTCCTTTTTGGCTTCGTCCTGCTTATCGGCGATAGATTTAGCGGTAAAATCAGCGTCCTGACCGCTTTTTTCCTGCTTATTCTCATCATCGCTCATGGCTTTCTTGAAGCCTTTGATTGACGCGCCCAGGTCGGAACCAATTGATCCGAGTTTTTTCGTGCCGAACAGCAGCACAACGATGACGGCAATGATCACTAACTGCCAGATACTGATACCACCCATGCGTGTTCCCCAGTGATAGATGATTAATTAGTCAGATCGCATTATACGTATGCAATCCCTCGATAGTGACGCTAATTCAGCGTGTTTTTTGCCAGCCAGCAAGCCAGACAACCACACCGGCAGCCATAATCCAGGCTGGCATCATTTCCCAGTCCGGACGATTGATCAACAGCAACGTGCCGCTTATCAGCAGCGTCGCGCCAATTCCGAAGAGATAGCGGGACTGCCCCTGACGCACGCGACTGGATTGAAGCTCGTGCGCGATTTTATCCATGCTGTGCTGAAGGTTCTTGCTCTGACGCAAACTGTCGTAAACCAGTTCAGGAATTTCTGGCATTTTTTCAATCCAGAACGGGCCTTTCTCTTTAAGCGAGCGAACCAGGGCTGGAATACCGACCTGATCCTTAATCCAGGATTCGAGGAACGGTTTCGCGGTTTTCCACAAGTCTAACTGAGGATAGAGCTGGCGGCCTACGCCCTCAACGTAAAGTAATGTTTTCTGAAGTAAAACTAATTGTGGCTGCACTTCCATATTAAAACGGCGTGCGGTGTTGAACAGGTTGAGCAGAACATGCCCGAAAGAGATCTCTGAGAGCGGCTTTTCAAAAATTGGCTCACAGACGGTACGGATCGCAAATTCAAACTCTTCCACGTTGGTATCTGGCGGAACCCAGCCTGAATCCACGTGCAGTTCGGCCACCTTACGGTAGTCGCGATTGAAGAAAGCGATAAAGTTCTCGGCGAGATAACGCTTATCCTCTTTATTCAGCGAGCCGACAATACCGCAGTCGATGCCTATGTACTTCGGGTCTTCCGGGTGCTCATAGCTGACGAAAATGTTGCCCGGATGCATGTCAGCATGGAAGAAGCTGTCGCGGAAAACCTGAGTAAAGAAGACCTGCACGCCGCGCTCGGCCAGCAGCTTCATGTTGGTGCCCTGTTTTTCCAGCGCTACCACGTCCGAGACCGGGATGCCGTAGATACGTTCCATCACCATCATGTTCTGACTGCAATAGTCAGAATAGACTTCAGGAACATACAGCATCGGGCTGTCTTCAAAGTTTCGACGCAGCTGAATGGCGTTCGCCGATTCACGCAGCAGGTTAAGTTCATCGATGAGCGTTTTTTCGTATTCCCGTACCACTTCCAGCGGACGCAGACGGCGGCCATCCGGCAACAGACGCGGCACCCAGCGAGCCAGGCGATAGATCAGCTTCATGTCCGCTCTGATAACCGGCAGGATATCCGGGCGAATCACCTTAATGACCACCTCTTTGCCATTTTCCTTCAGGCGCGCGGTGTGAACCTGCGCAATAGAGGCAGAGGCCAGAGGCTGAATGTCGAAATCATCAAACCAGGTCTCGATGGGGATATTGCCCATCGCTTCTTCGATTTGTTTCTTCGCTCTCTCTCCGTCAAACGGAGCGACGCGGTCCTGCAATAGCGCGAGCTGATCGGCAATCTGCGGCGGGAAAAGGTCGCGACGCGTTGAGAGCATCTGCCCAAACTTGATCCAGACCGGTCCCAGCTCCTGCAACGCAAGACGCAGGCGTGCGCCCAGCTCCTGATCCTTATGGCGATTCGGCATCCAGAACAGCGTGCGACGCCAAAGCCGAAGCGGCAGGGTAATACGCATTCTGGGGATAAGCTCGTCGAGCCCGTAGCTCAAAAAGGTGCGAACGATAAAATAGAGGCGCCGAATTTCACCAGGCGTCATTTGCCCTCCAGTTTTTCCAGCCGTTTGGTTAACGCATCAACTGCGCGCTCAACTGCCGCGGTCTCTTCTGCAAACCAGGCGACTTCTAAAGGCCCAGGCGCCATACGCCACTCTTCGGTCAGCACCTCGGCAGCATAGCGCTGTTGACGGAGCAGGCCTTTACGCAGGAAAGTGGAACCCGTGCGCAGCGTTTTGCTTATCCCTTCAGCCGCGATGTCGCCGATATAGGGCGCCAGCAGTTCCGCGGGGTCAAATTCAGCCTGATCGCTGAGTGCAACGAAGTTCTGTACTACCTGAATATCGCCCTCGACCTCCAGCTCACCGCTGCGAATAAGCGCCGTCATCTGCTGACGGTCACGCAGTTTTGGCAATACGCTCATGTGCGTAATCACCGAGCAGTCAGCCTCGCCTTCCCACTCCCCCAGAACGTCAAGCTGGCGTTCGCTGAAGACCAGCACAAGCGGCGTCGAGAACTCTTTTAAAACGATACGCAGCACCTTTCCGTTAAGCCGCTGACGTGCGGTTTTCAGCGCCGGGGCGCGATACAGAAAGGCATTCAGTACATTCTCGATGCCTGCGGTGACTAAGGGTTTAATGGGCACGGGAAACCTCCACTCAGAACTTGTAACCACGATGCAGCGCGACGACACCCGCCGTCATATTGAAGTATTCCACGTTTTCAAACTCCGCATCCTGCATCATCGCTTTCAGCGTGTCCTGATCCGGGTGCATTCGGATGGATTCGGCCAGATAACGGTAACTTTCTGCATCGTTTGCCACCAGCTCGCCGATGCGCGGCAGAACGTGGAAGGAATAGGCATCGTAAGCTTTGCTCAGCGGGTCGATAATTGGTTTAGAAAACTCGAGAACCAGCAGTCGGCCGCCCGGCTTCAGCACGCGGTACATAGAGCGCAGCGCTTTATCTTTATCGGTCACGTTACGCAGGCCGAAGGAGATGGTGATGCAGTCGAACGTATTGTCCGGGAACGGCAGCGCTTCGGCGTTGGCCTGAACATATTCAACGTTGCCTACCACGCCGATGTTACGCAGCTTTTCGCGTCCCATTTTCAGCATGGAGTCGTTGATATCTGCCAGCACCACGCGACCGGTTTCGCCAACCAGACGGGAGAATTTAGCGGTCAGATCCCCTGTGCCGCCGGCTAAATCCAGCACCTTTTGTCCACGGCGCACGCCGCTGCAATCAATAGTGAAGCGCTTCCACAAGCGATGAATGCCAAACGACATCAAATCATTCATCACATCGTACTTCGCCGCCACGGAATGAAATACGTGGGCCACCATGTCAGCTTTCTGCGCTTTGGCGACAGTCTGAAAGCCAAAGTGCGTTGTGTCTTGTGAATCGTCAACCATCTCAGAGCCTGCTAATCAGTCAAATGTTCGTGAAGTGTAACAGATTGGGCGCATTTGCCCTACGTTTCAACCACCGCGAAAGAAACGCGCCGACTGCGCTTCGGGGGATAAACTCGCCGCTAACCCATTGTCTTCATTGCGGCTATTTTGCTCACCATCGCCTTCACGCAGACGAAACTCTTCGTCCTGAGCCGTAGCCTGCTCCACCAGTTCCGGATTAATCTCGCGTTTAACTTCCACCCCCAGGCTGCGAAACGCCTCCGCCTGCGCCAGCAAATTGCCGCGCCCGGAGGAGAGTTTTTTCATCGCCTGGCGGTAGTTATCCTGCGCGCGATCCAGGCTTTGCCCCACCGAGGACATATCGTCCACAAACAGCCGCATTTTGTCGTACAGCTTGCTGGCGCGATCGGCAATCTGCTGCGCGTTTCGGCTTTGGTGCTCATAACGCCACAGGTTGGCAATGGTACGTAACGCCACCAGCAGCGTGGTGGGGCTGACCAGCATAATGTTATTTTTCAGCGCTTCGGTGATCAGTTCGGGCTGTCTGTCGAGCGCCAGCAGGAAGGCTGGCTCAACCGGAATGAACATCAGCACATAATCCAGCGATCGCAGCCCCGGCAACTGTTGATAATCTTTTCTGCCCAGCAGACGGATATGGTTACGCACGGAGGCGATATGCTCCTGCAACGCTGTCTCGCGGGTATAGTCATCTTCCGCGTTGAAGTAGCGCTCATAGGCCACCAGCGTCATTTTGGCGTCGATAACCACATCTTTGCCCTGCGGCAGACGAACAATGACATCCGGCTGCATCCGCGAGCGCGCATCGTTTTCAATGCTGACCTGCGTTTCGTATTCGTATCCTTCACGCAGGCCAGAGGCCTCCAGCACGCGCGTCATGACCACTTCGCCCCAGTTTCCCTGCGCTTTGTTATCACCTTTCAGTGCGCGCGTCAGGTTAACCGCCTCCTGAGCCATCTGCGCATTCAGCTGCTGGAGATTACGAATTTCATGCGCCAGCGTGTGGCGTTCGCGGGCCTCCTGACCAAAGCTGTCCTGCACCTGACGGCGAAAGCCGTCCAGCTGTTCACGCAGCGGCGTCAGAAGGCTGTTCAGGCTCTGGCGGTTCTGCTCATCCACGCGGCGATTGCTGTGCTCAAAAATGCGGTTCGCGAGGTTCTCAAACTGCTCGCTAAGACGCTGCTCGCTGTTGATCATCTGACGGATTTTGTCTTCGGCGTGCAGTTGGGTGGATTCAAGGCGGGTGGTCACTTCCCGGAGATCGGCCTCCAGCGAGGTGTTAATGTCGCGCAGATTGCGCAGTTCGTTATTGAGCAGTTCACACTCATCGCGCCAATGGTCACACAGCGCAAGCTGTTGTTTCGTCGCGCTGAGTTCGGCGACGATCTCTTCGCGCTCTGCCAGCTGATCGGCTTTCTGCTGAGCATGTTGGTAGCCGCAAATGAGCCAGCCAATCCCCACGCTCACCAGCGCAACTACCGCATAAACCAGGATTGAGATATCCACAATGCCCCCTGCATCCACGTGTAACCCGCACAAAATAGAATTGTGCTGTATGAACGTCCAGTTTGAAAGGGTTTTCCTGCGAGGCGTTACGCAAAAAAGAAAGGCCGAGCATGTCGGCCTTTTAGCACTGAAGAGAGAATTAGATCAGACGGCGCGCCGCTTCAACCACGATTTTCACCGCATGGCTTTCAGTCTGCTTCATGGTTTCAGCGTTCGGGATCTCCTGCTGGGTACGGTTGACGATAACGCCCGCCACCATACCGGCACGCAGACCCTGGCTTGCGCACATGGTCAGCAGCGTCGCAGATTCCATTTCGTAGTTCATGACGCCCATCGACTGCCACTCTTCCATTGAGCCTTTGAAACGGCTCACCACGCGACCAGAGAAGGTGTCGTAACGCTCCTGGCCCGGGTAGAAGGTATCGGAAGATGCCGTGACGCCCACATGGGTGGTGGCGCCCACGGACTTCGCGGCTTCAACCAGCGCGGTGGTGCATTCGAAATCAGCCACTGCCGGGAATTCCATCGGTGCAAAGTGCAGGCTTGCCCCGTCCAGACGCACGGATGCGGTGGTAACCAGCACGTCGCCCACGTTGATGTGCGGCTGAATGGCGCCTGTGGTGCCAATGCGCAGGAAAGTACGAATGCCCAGCTGTGCCAGCTCTTCAACGGCGATAGAGGTAGACGGGCCACCGATACCGGTAGAGCACACGATCACCGCTTTACCGTCCAGCTCTGCGCGCCAGGTGGTGAATTCGCGATGCGCTGCCAGCTTAACCGGCTTATCCATCAGCGCGGCGATCTTTTCCACACGCTCAGGATCGCCAGGGACGATAGCAAGCGTAGCCCCTTGTAAATCGTTTTTAGTGAGGCCGAGATGAAAAACATCAGACTTAGACATAGGTGACTCCTCTGTGGGTCGGTTTGTCAGAAGAAGTAAAACGGTACTTTACAGAAGCAATGTGCATTATTTCGTGACACACCTCACCATGAATGAAAATGATTGCAGTTAATTTCCATAAAATGGTGATTCACATCACATTAACAAGTTATATCGCCGGGTGCTGCACAAAAGATAGACGCTATAAGGCACTGTGGGTTGTTAACCTGGTGTCTATATTTATCTTTGCGCTAATCCATTCATTGGTACGGAGAATGCCATGACTGAAAAAACCGGTTTTGCACCTGCTGCGGCCCCGCATGCTTCAACCATCGTCTCAACCCCTGAAGAGACCATTACCGCAGGCGAGACCTCCATTCCCTCCCAGGGAGAGAACATGCCAGCGTACCACGCGCGGCCAAAATCCGCCGATGGCCCGCTGCCCATCGTGATCGTGGTGCAGGAAATATTTGGCGTTCATGAACATATTCGCGACCTCTGCCGCCGTCTGGCGCTGGAAGGTTACCTGGCCGTTGCGCCGGAACTCTATTTCCGTCAGGGCGATCCGAATGATTACAGTGACATCCCGACGCTGTTCAGCAACCTGGTCAGCAAAGTGCCGGACGCGCAGGTGCTGGCCGATCTCGACCACGTTGCCAGCTGGGCAGCGCGCAACGGTGGCGATGCGCATCGTCTGATGGTGACTGGCTTCTGTTGGGGCGGACGCATTAGCTGGTTGTACGCCGCGCATAACCCGCAGCTAAAAGCGGCCGTGGCCTGGTACGGCAAGCTGGTGGGTGAAAAAACGCTGAATTCACCGAAGCAACCTGTTGATATTGCCACGGATTTAAATGCGCCTGTGTTGGGGCTCTATGGCGGTCAGGATACCGGGATCCCGCTTGATACGGTCGAGACCATGCGCCATGCGTTGCGCGCAGCAAACGCGAAGGCGGAAATTGTGGTGTATCCGGAAGCCGGGCACGCCTTTAATGCCGATTATCGTCCGAGCTATCATGCGGAATCGGCGAAAGATGGCTGGCAGCGGATGCTGACATGGTTTAGCCAGTACGGCGGGAAAAAAGCGTAAAAGCAAAAAGCCCGGTGGCGGCTACGCCTGACCGGGCCTACATTTCATCAAGCCTGACGCAAATTCTGCGCCGCCTGCACCATGTTCGCCAGCGCCGCGCGGGTTTCAGGCCAGCCACGGGTTTTCAGGCCGCAGTCCGGGTTTACCCACAGACGTTCCGCCGGGATGCGCTGGGCCGCTTTTTGCAGCAGCGATTCAATCCACTCCACGCTTGGCACATTCGGGGAGTGAATGTCGTACACGCCCGGCCCGATTTCGTTCGGGTAGTCGAACTCTTCGAACGACTCCAGCAGTTCCATGTCTGAACGCGAGGTCTCGATGGTGATCACATCGGCGTCGAGCGCGGCAATGGAGTCCATGATGTCGTTAAATTCGCAGTAACACATGTGGGTGTGGATCTGCGTATCGTCCTTCGCGACAGCCGCGTTGAGGCGGAACGCCTCCACGCCCCACTGTAAGTAAGCATCCCAGTCGCTGCGACGCAGCGGCAAACCTTCACGCAGCGCAGGTTCGTCGATCTGAATGATGCCAATCCCGGCCGCTTCCAGATCCGCAACTTCATCGCGCAGCGCCAGGGCGATCTGTTTGGCGATGGTTTCCCGGGTTACGTCTTCACGCGGGAACGACCAGCAGAGAATGGTCACCGGACCCGTCAGCATGCCTTTTACCGGTTTGTCGGTCAGAGACTGGGCATACTTCGCCCACTCCACGGTAATCGCTTCCGGGCGGCTGACGTCGCCGATTACTACCGGCGGCTTCACGCAGCGGGAGCCGTAGCTCTGCACCCAACCGTTCTGGGTAAAGACAAACCCGTCCAGGTGCTCACCGAAGTATTCCACCATGTCGTTACGCTCGGCTTCACCGTGCACCAGCACGTCCAGACCTAAACGTTCCTGCTCGATAATCGCCTGTTTGATGTGTTCCGCAATACCGGTGCGGTAGTGATTCGCATCCAGATTGCCCTTTTTGAAGTCCAGGCGCAGGCTGCGGATCTCGGTAGTCTGCGGGAAGGAGCCGATTGTCGTGGTCGGCCACGCGGGCAGGTTAAAGCGCGCACGCTGGGCTTCGGCGCGCACTTCATACGGGCTCTGGCGCTGGCTGTCCCGGGCGGTGATGGCCGCCAGACGTTTTTCCACTGCCGGGTTATGCACGCGCGTCGAGTGACGGCGCGCCTGGATCGGAGCGCTCCAGTCGCTAATCGCTGCCGTGTCGCCGCTGTTCAACGCGTCGCGCAGCAGAGCCAGCTCCTCACACTTTTGCAGGGCGAAGGCAAACCAGCTTTTCACCTCAGGGTCGAGTCGGGTCTCCACGCTCAGGTCAATCGGGCTATGCAGCAGGGAACAGGAAGAGGCCACCCACAATTCACGTTTACCGACTATGTCTTTAATTTGTGCATATTTCTCGGTGAGATCGGCACGCCAGACGTTACGACCATTCACCAGACCGGCAGAGAGCAGCCAGTCCACTGGCAGACGCTTGTGCAACTCTGCTACATCGTCTTTGCCGTGAACGAGGTCAACGTGCAGACCCTGAACCGGCAGCGCGGTAATGGTTTTCAGGTTCGGCGTTACGCCTTCGAAGTAGGTGGTCAGCAGCAGCTTCACCTGCCCGGTGAGCGCGTTATACGCCGGTTTGAAGGCGTCCAGCCACGCCTGCGGCAGCTCAAGCACCAGCGCCGGTTCATCGATTTGCACCCACTGAATGCCGCGTTTGCCCAGCTCAATCAGCACCTGCTTATAAACCGGCAGAATGTCGTTCAGCAGGCTGAGGCGGTCGAACTGTTCGCCTTTCACTTTGCCCAGCCACAGGTAGGTTATCGGCCCCAGCAGCACGGGTTTCACCTGGTGACCCAGCGCCAGCGCTTCGTCCACTTCATCCAGAAGCTGGGTCCAGGTCAGTTTGAACTGCTGGCCTTTAACGAACTCCGGCACCATATAGTGATAGTTGGTGTTGAACCACTTGGTCATTTCCGCCGCCGCCGCTGGCTCACCCGTTGGCGCGCGGCCACGGCCGATGCGGAACAGGGTATCGATATCCACCGATCCATCGTTGTTCTGATGACGAGCCGGCACGTTGCCAAGCAGCAGGCTGGTGGTCAGAACATGGTCGTACCAGGCGAAATCGCCCACCGGCAGCAGGTCAATGCCCGCCTGTTTTTGCTGATCCCAGTGACGCGCGCGCAGCTCACGTCCCACCGCCAGCAGTTCTTCACGGGTGGCGTTACCTGCCCAGTAGCTTTCTTGCGCTTTTTTTAGCTCGCGACGCAGGCCAACGCGAGGGAAACCGAGAGTGTGAGTGCGGATTGTCATGGTATGCCCCTTGTGAAATTCGTTATTTAGACGTCCAGATGTTTACACATCTATAATTGGCAGGTACTGTATATTCCTCAAGCGCAAAATGTTCATGGCGAAGTGAAGGACTTTCATGATCGAGATAAAACACCTGAAAACGCTACAAGCGTTGCGGAACTGCGGTTCTCTTGCGGCGGCAGCGGCCACGCTGCACCAGACTCAGTCTGCCCTTTCTCACCAGTTCAGCGATCTGGAACAACGCCTCGGCTTTCGTCTTTTTGTGCGTAAGAGCCAGCCTTTGCGCTTTACGCCGCAGGGCGAAATTTTGCTTCAGCTGGCGAACCAGGTGCTGCCGCAGATTGCCAGCGCGTTGCAGTCCTGCAACGAGCCGCAGCAGACCACCCTGCGCATCGCCATTGAGTGTCACAGCTGTATTCAGTGGCTGACCCCCGCGCTTGAGAACTTCCGCCAGAAGTGGCCGCAGGTGGAGATGGACTTCAAGTCCGGCGTCACGTTTGATCCGCAGCCGTCGCTTCAGCAGGGTGAGCTGGATCTGGTGATGACCTCAGATATTCTGCCGCGCAGCGGTCTGCACTATTCGCCAATGTTTGATTTTGAGGTGCGTCTGGTGCTGGCCCCGGACCATCCGCTGGCCGCCAAAACGCGTATCACGCCGGAAGATCTGGCAACGGAGACGCTGCTGATTTACCCGGTACAGCGCAGTCGTCTGGATATCTGGCGCCATTTCCTGCAACCCGCAGGCATCAGCCCACAGCTGAAAAGCGTGGATAACACGCTGCTGTTAATTCAGATGGTGGCGGCCAGAATGGGAATTGCGGCGCTGCCGCACTGGGTGGTCGAGACGGTTGAACGCCAGGGTCTGGTGGTTACCAAAACCCTGGGTGAAGGACTGTGGAGCCGGCTGTACGCCGCCGTGCGCGACGGCGAGCAGCGTCAGCCGATTACGGAAGCGTTTATTCGCTCAGCGCGGAACCACGCGTGCGACCATCTTCCGTTTGTGCGGAGCGCGGAGCGACCCAGCGGCGATGTACCCACAGCGAAGCCAGGATCACCGTTCCCCCAATAAGGAAACTCGGCCAGTGCGGCTGTTCCTGCCAGATGGCGAGGTTCACCAGTAGCCCCGCCGGCACGTGCACGTTGTTCATGATCCCCAGCGTTCCGGCGTCTACCTGCGTCGCGCCGTAGTTCCACATAAAGTAGCCCAGCCCCGAGGCCACCACGCCCAGCCAGACCAGAACGCTCCACTGCACGGTGGTGGTCGGCAGCTTTTGCGGGTTGCCGAGCATAAACCATGCCGCAATCGCGACAATCGCCGCGCCCATATAGAACCACGCAAACGCGTTATGCTGCGGCATCGGGCGGGTCTCCATCAGGCGTTTGTAGCCCACCATCCCGATGGCGAAGCTGATATTGGCGAGCTGGACGAACATCAGCCCGGTCCAGAAGTGATCGCTCACCTTGTCATAGCGAATTATCGCCGCGCCAATGACTGCCAGCGCCGCGCTCAGCAGATATCCCCAGCGCAGGCGGCGCCTGCTGAGCAGGTCGTAAATCAGCGTGATATAGAGCGGCGTGAGCACGGTAAAGAGCAGAAATTCCGAGACGGAGAGGTAGACGTAAGCCCGGAAGCTGAACAGGTACATGATGCCGAGCTGCATTGCGCCCACCAGCATATACAGCAGAATGGTTTTCAGCGATTGCCCGCGGGTACGCAGGAACGGCAGGAACACCAGCGCCGCCAGCCCCACACGCATCAGCACCGAAAAGTAGCTGTCGACCGATCCGGCAAGGTATTCGCCAATCAGGCTAAAGGAGAAGGCCCACAGGATAGTGGTGATAATGAGTAGCGCCACAATGCTTGTCTCTCAGAAAGAAGGAGAGGCATTGTAGCGAACTCTTTAGTTGACATCTGAACAATAAACAATCAAATGAAGATTATTCAAGGAACAGTTTGCGCAAATACTTAGGTACCGCGTTGTCTGCGTTGGTGCCAATCACTTCCAGCTCCGGGTGCAGATCTTTCAGGCGCTGGTGCGCGTTCTGCATGATGCAGCCTTTGCCCGCCATGGAGAGCATCTCGGCATCGTTCATGCCATCGCCGAACGCGATGCAGTCTTTCAGATCAAAGCCCAGACGCTTCGCGACCGCTTCCAGCGCGTGACCTTTGGACACCCCGCCCGCCATCACTTCCAGACAAGTCAGCGTGGAGAAGCTCACGTTCACGCGGTCTCCCCAGCGGGCGTTGATCGCCTGCTCCAGCGGAAGCAGCGCTTCGTGACTTTCGCAGGTAAAGAACACCTTGCTGATCCCTTCCGGATCCAGCAAACCCGGTTCATACAGGGAGTAGTTGAAGACGGCTTCCTTGAAGAAACGCATTTCGTCCGGGCGATGACGGTTCATAAACCACTCGTCGTCGCGGTAAACGTTAGTGACGATATCCGGGTTGTTATGCACAATGCCGAACAAATCAGTGGCGATGTCGCGATCGAGATTGTGGGTAAAAATCAGGTTGCCGTCCGTGTCGTGTACGCGCGCACCGTTGGAGGTGATCATGTACGACTTGATCTCCAGGTTATCGCGGATCTGCCCCACGTCCACGTGGTGGCGGCCGGTGGCGAACACAAAGTTCACGCCACGGGCAGTCAGGAGTTTTAAGGTCTCTTTCGCATAAGGCGACAGGGTGTGGTCGGGGGAAAGCAGCGTGCCATCTAAATCAGATGCAACAACCTGGTACATAGGGATTTCAACCTCTGGTGGAAAACAATAATCAGTTATGCCTGTTGAAAAATTCAACAATGGCGTTGAGCGCGACTGAGCGCATAGCGTCCTTTTCAAAAAGGATCTCATGGTACGCACCGTTGATGACCAGCGGTTTACCCCCTTCACAGGGATGGCCCGCCGCGGCGCGAAGTTCACAATAGCGGTCATGCATGCGGTTATCCACCACACGCTCTTCTTCCGCCTGGATCAGGAGCGTCGGCGTGTCATCATCGCCTACGCCCGCCAGTACCTGCTCACCGGCATGAATACCTTCCCGCACCCAGTGCCAGGTGGGGCCGCCGACCCGCAGACGCGGTTCATCGGCATAAAAACGCAGGTTGCGGCGATAACGCTGCCGACTGTGGGTTAACACGTTGATGGCAAACGGCAACGCCCGCCAGCGTCCTGTTCCGATGGCATAGCCTTCACGAATGCGCTGATGGCCCTCAGCCCAGTCGAGAAGATGGCGCACCATCCAGTCAGGAAAACGAATCACAATGCCGTACATCGGCGCGGTCAGCGCAATGGCGTCGCACTGGTGCTTATGGCGCTGCAAAAACAACGTCGAGATCGCGCCCCCCATGGAGTGGGCAAGAATATAACGCTTGCGCCACGGTCCGGGCTGCACTTCCTGCTGCCAGAACGCGGCCAGATCGTCGACGTAATCGCTGAAGTTATCCACGTGGCCGCGATGGGTATCCGGCAGCATCCGGCCGGATAGCCCCTGCCCGCGATGGTCGATAATTAACACATCAAAGCCCAGATGGAACAGGTCATACGCCAGCTCGGCATATTTGATATAGCTTTCGATGCGCCCGGGGCAAACCACAATCACCCGGTCATTTTTTTCATCATGGAAACGAACGAAGCGTACCGGGATATCCCCGACGCCCATAAACTCATCTTCCTCACGCTGGCGCCAGAAATCGGTCAGCGGCCCCATGGAGAAAGCAGCAAATGCGTTTTCTCGTGTTTCCCAGTCCTTTTTCTGCTGAAACATTGGGTTTCCACCCCCCGTAATTCAGGGAATATCGTTTTTTTCGTCACCGGTCACAAAATGACTCAACAATAGCGTATTGTGGCATAAAAACAGACGATCCGGGAGTTTCAAATGACCTTCGAGTGGTGGTTCGCTTACCTGCTGACATCCATCATCCTCAGCCTTTCACCTGGCTCGGGCGCAATCAACACCATGACCACCTCCATTAATCACGGCTATCGCGGCGCGGCGGCGTCAATTGCCGGTTTACAGACAGGGCTTGGCATTCACATTGTGCTGGTGGGGATTGGTCTGGGCACGCTGTTCTCCCGTTCGGTGCTGGCCTTCGAAGTGCTGAAATGGGCTGGCGCAGCGTATCTTATCTGGCTGGGCATTCAGCAGTGGCGCGCCGCAGGCTCGATTGATCTGCATACGCTCTCCCGGACGCAAACACGCGGCCACCTGTTTAAGCGCGCGGTATTCGTTAACCTGACCAACCCGAAAAGCATTGTGTTCCTCGCCGCCCTGTTCCCGCAGTTTATCGTGCCGCATCAGCCCCAGGTGATGCAGTACGTGGTGCTGGGCGCGACCACCATTATTGTCGATATCATTGTGATGATTGGTTACGCGACGCTGGCGCAGCGAATTGCGGCGTGGATCAAAGGGCCTAAGCAGATGAAGGCCCTGAACAAAGTCTTTGGTTCGCTGTTTATGCTGGTTGGCGCGCTGCTTGCGTCAGCGCGTCATGCTTAGCGAGAAATGATGAGATGAATGCCGAATCCGGCGAACAGTGCGCCGGCAATGCCGTCGATCCACTTCGCGATGCGCTGGTAGCCGCGACGCATCGCCGGTAAAGCAAACAGGCTTGCCACAACGGTAAACCAGGCGAACGTCTCAACAACGATTAGCAGGAAGATCCCCCAGCGCGCGCCCGCACCGACGTTATCCCCCACAAACAGCGAGAACACAGAGCCGAAGTAAATAATCGCTTTCGGGTTCGCCAGGTTAGTCAGCAGCCCTTTCACAAAGCTACGGCCGCCCGTTGCCAGCTCAACCTTTGGCTCTTCCGGCTTTTTCTCTTCTTTCTTCAGCGCCCCGCGCAGCATCTGGTAGCCCATCCAGCACAGGTACAGACCGCCGCCAACCATGATGATGTTATGCAGCCACGCCATTTTCGCCAGGATCAGGTTCAGACCAAGCAGCGCAACCGCCGCCCAGACCATAACGCCCATGGTGATACCGAGCACACCCATCATCGCCTCTTTGCGGGAGCGGCTGACGGCCGTTTGTGACACGAAGAAGAAGTCAGGGCCAGGGCTCATCAGCGCAACGATGTGCACTAACGCCACGGTGAGAAATAGCATTAACATAATTAGCTCGCGGGGAAATAATGTAGTGAGTCATCATCCTGGCACTTTTTCGCCCGGCTGACTACTCCTCATCATCACCATCAGCGTGGGAACGGATAAGCGCCATAAACTCTTTACCAAAGCGCTCCAGTTTGCGCGTGCCGACGCCGTTGACGCTGAGCATCTCGCTGGCGCTGAGTGGCATTTGCTCGGCCATCTCGATCAGCGTCGCGTCATTGAACACCACGTATGGCGGGATGTTCTCTTCATCGGCAATGGCTTTACGCAGCTTGCGCAGCTTGGCGAACAGCTTGCGATCGTAGTTGCCGCCGTAGGATTTCTGCATCACGCGCGGCTTCAGGGCGACGACGCGCGGAACGGCGAGCTTCAGTTCAACCTCACCGCGCAGGACCGGTCGCGCCGCTTCGGTAAGCTGAAGCGCAGAGTGCTGGGCAATATTTTGCGTGGCAAAGCCGAGATGGATCAGCTGGCGGATGATGCTTACCCAGTGCTCGTGGCTCTGGTCTTTCCCGATGCCGTAAACCGGCAGCTTGTCGTGCCCCATGTCGCGGATACGCTGGTTGTTAGCCCCACGCAGCACTTCGACGACGTAGCCCATCCCAAAGCGCTGGTTCACGCGTCCGATAGTCGAGAGCGCTTTGCGCGCGTCCATCAGACCGTCGTACTGCTTCGGCGGGTCGAGGCAGATATCGCAGTTGCCGCACGGCGCCTGTCGCCCTTCACCAAAGTAGTTGAGCAGCACCAGACGGCGGCAGGTTTGCGCTTCGGCGAAGGCACCCATCGCGTTAAGCTTGTGGCGTTCGATATCCTGCAACTGCCCCTGCGGTTTCTCCTCGAGACAGCGGCGCAGCCACGCCATATCCGCCGGATCGTAAAACAGCATCGCTTCCGCAGGCAGGCCATCACGCCCGGCGCGGCCGGTTTCCTGATAATAGGATTCGATATTGCGCGGGATATCAAAGTGCACCACAAAGCGCACGTTGGGCTTGTTGATCCCCATCCCGAACGCCACCGTTGCGACCACGATTTGCAGGTCGTCGCGCTGGAATTTTTCCTGTACGTCGGCGCGGATGTGGTTTTCTAACCCGGCATGGTATGCCGCCGCGCTAAAGCCGCGATTTTGCAGACGCGCAGCGGTGTCTTCCACCTTCGCGCGGCTGTTGCAGTAGATGATGCCGGACTTGCCGCGCTGCTCCTGCACGTAGCGCAGGAGCTGATCCAGCGGCTTGAATTTTTCCATCAGCATATAGCGGATGTTCGGCCGGTCGAAGCTGCTGACCTGAATATAGGGGTCTTTCAGCCCCAGCAGGCGAACGATGTCCTGACGCGTGGTGTCATCCGCCGTGGCGGTAAGCGCCATAAACGGCAGCTCAGGGAAGCGCTGACGCAGCTGGCCGAGGGCGGCATATTCCGGGCGGAAATCGTGCCCCCACTGGGAGATACAGTGCGCTTCATCCACCGCCAGCAGCACCGGGTTCCAGTGCGCCAGGTGGTCGAGGAAGTTGTCCAGCATCAGGCGCTCTGGCGCGATATACAGCAGGCGGATCTGCCCGGTGCGGCACCCGGCCATCACCTCTTGCTGCTGCTCGCGGGTTTGCGTCGAGTTAAGACAGGCCGCCGCCACGCCGTTGGCAAGCAGCTGGTCGACCTGGTCTTTCATCAGGGAAATAAGGGGGGAGACCACAACCGTCAGGCCATTAAGTACCAGCGCGGGCACCTGATAGCAGAGCGATTTTCCGCCGCCGGTCGGCATGACCACCAGGCAATCGCGGCCTTCCAGCACGGTTTCAATGATGGTTTCCTGGCCAGGACGGAACTGCTGGTAGCCAAAGGTTTCATGCAAAACCTGTTTAGCCAGCGATTCCTGATTCAATACTTCCGCCTGCGCCACGTTAACCCCATATGCCAGAAATGAAACAGGCGCTATTTTCAGCGCCTGAGAGAGAAACTTCAACGTTTAACGCAAAAACATTCGAGCAGCTTAGAAAATATCGTTCAGCATGACGCCCACACCAACGCGGGTCTGGTTGAAGTTATAGTCAATCAGCGATTCGCCATAACCGCTATACACCTGGGTATAGAGACGAACGTGCTTCGTCACCGGATAGCTCAGGCCCAGCTCTGCGCCGCCGTAGCCGGTATTCCAGTTGTACTGCCCTTTGGCGCTCAGCACCGCGTCACCCAGCTGATAGCCCACTTTAAGCTGATAATAGCCCATGTATTTGGTGATATCCGGGTTGTCATCGGTGCTGCCCACCACGTACCACGGCTTCACTTCCACCATGAAATTGCCGTTCTGCGCCATCAGACGCGTATAGACGCGATTCCAGCTGCGTGAGGTTGGGTCGGAACGACCGTTGGAATCGTGGTTATAGCCCACCTCCACGTCGCGCAGCGTCCAGCCTGCAAACTCATAATCAGTGGCGAAACCGAGGAACAGCTGCGGTTCATAGTTGGTTTCGCGGAACGGTGAAGATTCCCCGCTGTTGGAGAGCTGCCACCATGACTTCTGCGTGTAAGATGCACCAAGCACCGAGTTCGGCCCCAGGATGCCGCGCCATAACGGGAAGGCCAGGCTGAGCTGGAACTTCACCTCATCTTTACGCGCATTGTCAGACCAGTTATAGGAGCTTATCGCCTCTTTGTTGAGATCGCTGGTCTGGGTATAGATCACGTAGTTTGTGTCATAGGGGTAGAGCGTGAACGGATTGTCATGCTCCTGAAGCATATTGGCGATGATGCTGCCCTGAACGGCAGGTTTATCATGCACTTCTTTGATCGTCGCTTCCTGCGCATATGCTGTGAGGGGCAGCGCAACCGCCGCCAGTAACCAACCCAGATACGTCCGCATCGGTGGTGTTCTCCTGAAATTGTGACATTTAATGAATAGTTTTGTCCGGGCATTCTACAGACTTCTGCGATAACTTCCGCTTCCTCGTTTCTTAAAGTGGCATTCCTTTATCCTGAAGCATAAAATCAACATTTTGTTAACAACAAGGATGCCACGTCAGATGTCAGCCACACTCACCGCCGAAGAAACCTTAAAGCTCGTGGGCGAGATTTTTGTGTACCACATGCCATTCAACCGTGCACTGGGTCTTGAGCTGGAGCGATACGAAAAAGACTTCGCTCAGCTGAGTTTCAATAATCAGCCAATGATGGTCGGTAACTGGGCGCAAAGCATTTTGCACGGCGGGGTGATTGCCTCTGCGCTGGACGTGGCGGCCGGTCTGGTGTGCGTGGGTAGCACGCTGACGCGCCACGACACCATCAACGAAGATGAGTTACGCCAGCGCCTCTCGCGCATGGGAACCATCGATTTACGTGTCGACTATCTGCGTCCGGGACGCGGAAACCGCTTCACCTGCACCAGCAGCCTGCTGCGCGCCGGGAATAAAGTTGCCGTCGCCCGCGTTGAGCTGCATAACGAGGAGCAGGTTTATATCGCCAGCGCAACCGCCACTTATATGGTGGGTTGAGGCGGCAAATTCGGGTAAAATTACTTCACTTTTTTGTAACGGATTTTCCCGATGGATGCTAAACAGACGCGGCAGGGCGTTTTACTCGCCCTTGCCGCTTATTTTATTTGGGGTATCGCGCCGGCGTACTTCAAGCTTATCGCCTATGTCCCGGCGGACGAGATCCTCACTCACCGCGTCATCTGGTCGTTTTTCTTTATGATCGCGCTGATGAGCATCAGCCGTCAGTGGTCAGGCGTCAAAACGCTGCTAAAAACCCCGAAGAAGGTCTTCCTGCTTGCCCTCTCTGCGGTGCTGATTGGCGGAAACTGGCTGCTGTTTATCTGGGCGGTGAATAACCATCACATGCTCGAAGCCAGCCTGGGCTACTTCATTAACCCGCTGGTGAACATCGTGCTGGGGATGATTTTCCTCGGCGAACGTTTCCGCCGGATGCAGTGGGTGGCAGTGATTCTGGCCTTCTGCGGCGTGCTGGTACAGCTGTGGACCTTCGGCTCACTGCCGGTTATCGCCCTGGGGCTGGCGTTCAGCTTTGCCTTCTACGGCCTGGTGCGTAAAAAAATCGCCGTGGAAGCGCAGACGGGAATGCTGTTTGAAACCCTGTGGCTGCTGCCTGTCGCCGCGATCTACCTGTTCGGTATTGCCGACAGCGCCACCAGCCACATGGGCAGCAACCCATGGTCGCTGAACCTGATGCTGATGGCGGCGGGCGTGGTCACGACGATTCCCCTGCTGTGCTTCACCGGCGCGGCAACGCGTCTGCGTCTCTCGACGCTTGGCTTCTTCCAGTACATCGGCCCGACGCTGATGTTCCTGCTGGCGGTGGTGTTTTACGGCGAGGTGCCGGGTGCGGATAAGATGGTGACGTTTGCCTTTATCTGGGTGGCGCTGGCGATTTTCGTTGCGGATGCAATTTATACCCAGCGCAGGACTCGCAGAGGAATTTAGGTGCTTTGTAGGGCGGGTAAGCGCAGCGCCACCCGCCTGATTTTTACAACCAGTTCTTCCGCTTGAAGTACAGGTACGGCGCCAGCCCGGCGAGGATCATAAAGATAATCGCCCCCGGGTAGCCAAAGCTCCACTTCAGCTCCGGCATAAACTCAAAGTTCATCCCGTAGCTGGATGCCACCAGCGTCGGCGGCAGGAACACCACGGAAACCACCGAGAAGATCTTGATGATGCGGTTCTGCTCGATGTTGATAAAGCCCATTGCCGCCTGCATCAGGAAGTTGACCTTCTGGAACAGGGATTCGTTGTGCGGCAGCAGGGATTCGATATCGCGTAAGATCTCACGCGCCTGCTCCAGCTGACCGCCCGGCAGACGCGCCTTGCGAACCAGGAAATTCAGCGCGCGCTGGGTATCCATCAGACACAAACGCACCTTCCAGCCGATATCTTCCAGCTCTGCCAGCGTGGACAACGCTTCGTCGTACTCATCACCCTGATGGCCTTCCATGATCACGCGGCTCAGCTTTTCCAGGTCGCTGTAGATGTTTTCGATTTCATCCGCCAGCTGTTCGATTTTGGTTTCGAACAGATCCAGCAGCAGCTCATAGGCGTTACCGTCCATCATCGCCTGGCTGCGGGCGCGCATGCGGTAGAGACGAAACGCAGGCAGTTCGCGCTCGCGCAGGGTGAACAGGCGGCCATCGCGGATGGTAAACGCCACGGTGGAGTTCCCCGCGTGGTCTTCGGCATCTTCGAAGAAGAAGAAGGAGTGAATGTGCAGGCCGTCTTCGTCTTCAAAAAAACGGGCGGATGCTTCGATGTCTTCCAGTTCCGGGCGTGTCGCCAGGCTTTGCCCCAGTTCAGATTGTACGCGAAGGCGCTCATCGTCGTCCGGCTCGACCAGATCCACCCATACGGCATCAATGAGGGGCTGTGACTCTTCGGCTTCAAGCCGAGTCAGTCGGTTATTTTCGAGTTGAAATGCGCTCAACATGACCGGGACTCCCAATGCAAAAAATATCGGACAGTTCGGTGGGCACACAGAAACAAATTGGGTTTCAGACCATTAAACAGCCTGACTCAGCGCGACGGGAATGATGCAGTCGCTGACAACCACTAAGGCCATCAGCAAGAGGAGATAGCCTTAGGAGTTGTTCCTGGATGACAGGGAATTGAGCCAGTATCTACTGGGTGTGTCCAAGGCGAATGTCCTCTTAGCGTAATCGTGCGCGCATGTTACGCCAGCAATAACTGTGGCGTCAACACGCAACGGAACGCTGAAGGGCATTAATTGACCTTCAACGTATAAGGCTAGCAGATTATTACAAAATAGTGATATTTTTCTGAAAGTTACACACTTTCCAGCTTGGCATAGGCTGCCACCAGCCATTTGATCCCCTGCCCCTGGAACGCGACCTGCAAACGGCTGTGCTCGCCGCTGCCTTCCAGATTGACGATGGTGCCTTCGCCAAACTTCGAGTGGCGCACGCGCTGGCCCAGCTTGTAACCGGTATCGGTTTCCGAGATTGGCGAGCCCATACGCTGATGACTGACCGGACGGCTGATGCTGGCGCGCAGGCGCACCTCTTCCACACACTCTTCCGGCAGTTCGCCGATAAAGCGCGACGGACGGTGATACACTTCTTTCCCGTACAGGCGGCGGGTTTCCGCGTAGGTCAGGGTCAGTTTCTGCATCGCACGGGTCACGCCCACGTAGGCCAGACGACGCTCCTCTTCCAGACGCCCGCCTTCATCCAGCGACATCTGGCTCGGGAACATCCCCTCTTCCATCCCGACGATGAACACCTGCGGGAACTCCAGACCTTTCGCGGAGTGCAGGGTCATCAGCTGAACCGCATCCTGCCAGGTATCGGCCTGCCCTTCACCCGCCTCCAGCGCGGCGTGAGAGAGGAATGCCTGCAACGGCATCAGGTCTTCGTCTTCTTCGTTGTAGCTGAACTGGCGCGTTGCCGTCACCAGCTCCTCTAAGTTCTCAATACGAGTCTGGCCCTTCTCGCCTTTTTCCTGCTCGTACATGGTGCGCAGGCCGGAATCTTTGATTACCCGGTCAGTCTGGACGTGCAGCGGCATGTCGGCCGTTTCCTGCGCCAGCGCGTCGATTAACTCCAGGAAGCGCTGCAATGCGCTGGCGGCGCGCCCGGCGAGGGCTTTTTCCTGCAACAACTCGCGGCATGCCTGCCATAGCGTGAGCTGACGATCGCGCGAGGCCTGACGCACCACGTCCAGCGTACGATCGCCGATGCCGCGCGTCGGCGTGTTCACCACGCGCTCAAACGCCGCATCGTCGTTACGGTTGGCAATCAGACGCAAATACGAGAGCGCATCTTTGATCTCCTGACGTTCGAAGAAGCGCATACCGCCATAAATGCGGTACGGCATGCTCACCTGTAACAGCGCCTCTTCCAGCACGCGCGACTGGGCGTTGCTGCGATAGAGAATGGCACACTGCTCCAGCGCACCGCCGTTCTCCTGCCAGGTTTTAATGCGGTTCACCACGAAGCGGGCTTCGTCGAGCTCGTTGAAGGCGCAGTA